>DAOLIQ010000026.1:0-35363 GCA_035328465.1 Ignavibacteriaceae bacterium
AAATCCTCGTACCAAAACGAAGGATCAGGTTATTGCTGAATTGGATGCATTATATTTTACGGGTTGGCGCGGTCCGGTTTTCTTTGTTGATGATAATTTTATCGGCAATAAAGTAAAATTAAAAAAGGAAATCTTACCGGCGATTACAGAATGGATGACTAAAAGAAAAAATCCATTTTATTTAAACACTGAAGCATCTATAAATCTGGCTGATGATGAAGACTTAATGCGGCAAATGGCTAAAGCAGGTTTTGAAGCTGTATTTATTGGGATCGAGTCCACAAATAAAAAAAGTCTTATCGAATGTCATAAACCACAGAATGCAAATCGTGATTTGATAGAGAGCGTAAGAAAGATTCAGCAGTTTGGTCTTGAAGTGCAGGGAGGCTTTATTGTTGGATTTGATAATGATCATCCGGAAATATTTAAAGAAATTACAAATTTTATTCAGCAAAGCGGAATTGTAACGGCAATGGTTGGATTACTAAATGCACCTAAAGGTACCAAGCTTGAAAAAAGATTAATTGAAGAAGGTAGAATGTTAAGTGATTTTACCGGGAACAATACTGACTTTACTATTAATTTTATTCCCAAAATGGATTCTGAAATACTTTCAGATGGTTATAAATCAATTTTAAAAACAATTTATTCACCTAAATATTTTTACGAACGTGTAATGCGTTTTATGAAAGACTTTGAACCCAAAAAGAAAAAAGTTTTTCATCTAAACCCCAATTATATACTTGCCTTGTTCAGGTCAATAGTCAAATTGGGAGTTATCGGTGAAGAAAGAATTTATTACTGGAAATTATTTTTATGGACTTTATTCCGTAAGCCTCAGTTGTTTTCCTTAGCTATACTCTTTGCGATTTATGGATTCCATTTCAAGAAAATATCAAATGGAGTTTGTTAAAAACATAAATTCTTTTCAGCTAAGACATGAGACCAGTTAAGGGAGTTTGCTTCAATCACAGATCAAAGATTAATCCTTTTTTCATCCCTTTGGACTATGTTTTTGCATAATAATTTTATCTATAATTTATTGTCATTTAGAGATAGTATAATTAATAATGTGCTGTTGATGACGAAATACGTTTAAATAAACCAGAACATTTAATTATTAGATCAGATACGATGAAGAAAAAAGCAATAAAATTTAAAAGAAAGACTCTACTTAAATCTCCGACAAGTATTTTGGGATTTGACGAAATAACAGGCGGCGGATTACCGAAAGGAAGACCGACACTTGTTTGCGGTGGTGCGGGATGTGGTAAAACTTTGTTTGCCATGGAATTTCTTGTACGAGGGGCAACTCTTTACAATGAGCCGGGTGTATTTATTTCATTTGAGGAAACTGAAAAGGAATTAACTGCAAACGTCGCTTCTTTAGGATTTGATTTAGCATATCTTGTAAAACGGAAGAAGATCTGGCTTCAGCATATTCACGTTGAGCGTGGTGAAATAGAAAAAAATGGCGAGTATGATTTAAAAGGATTATTTGTTCGTATACATCACGCAATTGAAAGTATTGGTGCTAAGCGTGTTGTGCTTGATACTATTGAATCTCTCTTTTCAGAATTACCAAATCCTACTGCGGTCCGCACTGAATTGAGAAGATTGTTCACATGGCTGAAACGTAAACGGGTTACAACAATTGTTACAGGAGAAAAAGGCGATGCAACTTTAACTCGTCAGGGATTAGAAGAATATGTCTCTGATTGCGTGATTTTGCTGGATCACCGCGTTACTGAACAATCATCCATCAGACGATTAAGAATTGTTAAATATCGTGGATCAACGCATGGCACAAATGAATATCCATTCTTAATAGATGAAGATGGATTTTCTGTACTTCCTGTAACTTCTCTGGGACTGAAACACATTTCTTACAAAGAAAGAATTTCAACAGGAATTCCACGTCTTGATACAATGCTTTCCGGCCAAGGTTACTTTCGCGGAAGCACAGTTCTAGTTTCAGGAACAGCCGGCACAGGAAAAACAAGTCTTGCTGCTCAATTTGTTGAAGCAGCTTGTAAACGTGGTGAAAAAGTTCTTTACTTCGCGTTTGAAGAATCTCCAAGCCAATTTATGCGTAATATGTCTTCAATCGGAATTCATTTAGAGCCCTGGGTAAAAGAAGGATTGCTGCATTTTCATGCAACACGCCCAACACTTCATGGTTTAGAACATCATTTATCTACTACTATCAAATTAATTAATAAAGTTAACCCTCAGATTGTAATTTTAGATCCGATTGATGCATTCATTATGGGCGGAAATCAGACAGAAGTTAAAATAATGCTGCTTCGGATAGTTGATTATCTGAAGATGAGAAATATCACTGCATTGTTTGCAAGTCTCACTAATGGATCTGAGAATCAGGAGCTTACTGATATGGCAATATCATCTTTGATAGATACGTGGCTTTTATTACGTGATATTGAAATCGGCGGTGAACGTAACAGAGGATTGTATATACTCAAATCACGCGGGATGGACCATTCAAATCAAATCCGTGAGTTTATTCTTACAGATCATGGAATCGAATTGCTTGATGTATATGTTGGTCCGGAAGGTGTATTAACAGGCTCAGCCCGATTATCGCAGGAAGCAAAAAATGATGCAGATCAATTATTACGTAAGCAGGAAATTGAGCGGAAGCAAACCGGATTAGAACTTAAACGTGCGGCTATGGAAGCGCAAATTGTTGTTTTAAAATCAGCATTTAAAGAAGAAGAGTCAAAAACAATTAAACTTATTGATATGGAAAAAGCAAATACTAAAAAGTTTGCGGAAGATAAAACTAAAATGGCAAAGAGTAGAAAAGCAGATAAGTTGATTAAAAAAACTTTGTTAATGTAATTAGAGAAAAGAATTATTTCTAAAATAAATAGCAAAACCGGAGAATACCATGAGTAAAGGTCAGGACAGTAAAAAGGGTTCAAAAAAAGAGCCAAAGAAAACAATGCAGGAAAAAAAGAATGCTAAAAGAGAGAAGAAAAATGAAAAGCAGAATAAAGGAATTTTAAACCAGTAAATATTTTTTTAAAACATAAAGAGTGTACTTGATAAGTATGCTCTACTTTTTTCCCCTCCGTATTTACCCTGCAGATTTGAATGAATGCAACTCAGCGTTCATTCAGCGGATGTAGTTCCTTTTTCATCCCTTTGCCTGATTGTACTAGTTTATAATTCTATATAACATCATAATAGAATAAAAAGCCATAAATGCACTGATGGAAAAAAATATCACACAAAAATCTGACACTGGAACCGAAACAGCCGAAATTGTAGTAGAAGAATCTTCAGAGATTATTCCTGATTCGATGTTTAAAAAATTCTTTTTAGAAGTAGCGTCGATTACAACTTTTACATTTCGTTTTTTTAAAGAAGTAATTAAACCTCCATACGAGTTTAATGAGGTAATGAAGCAATCTTTTCTGATTGGATATAAGTCACTTCCTCTTGTAGCTATAACAGGATTTATAATTGGGCTCGTACTAACTATTCAATCAAGACCAACTCTTGCAAAATTTGGATCTGAATCTTTACTGCCTGCAATGGTAGCTGTCTCACTTATTCGTGAGATTGGTCCTGTTATCACGGCACTAATCTTTGCGGGAAAAGTCGGATCGGGAATAGGGGCAGAGCTCGCATCAATGAATGTAACAGAGCAGATTGATGCAATGCAGGTATCAGACACTAATCCATTTAAATTTCTTGTTGTAACAAGAGTTCTTTCAGCAACATTAATGCTTCCTATTCTTGTAATTCTTGCTGATGGTTTTGGTTTATTAGGCTCATTTGTTGGTGTTAACATAAAAGGAGATGTAAGCGCTTACTTATTTTTATCTCAGATTTTTCAAAGTCTGGAATTTCCTGATTTGATTCCGGCAATTATTAAAACTTTTTTCTTCGGGTATTTTATCGGTTTAATAGGATGTTATAAAGGATATAATTCAAACAAAGGTACGGAGGGTGTTGGTGAAGCAGCAAATTCAGCCGTGGTATTATCATCATTGATGGTTTTTATAATAGATATGATAGCGGTGCAGATTACAAGTTTGCTTCAAGGTTAAAATTGAGTAGTTAAGAAAATGAAAGAAAATACAACAGATATCGAAACTGAAATTAAAACTGATAATAAACAGAACAGTGATGTTGTGATTGAGATGCAGCATCTTAAAAAATCATTCGGAAGCAATCACGTACTGCGGGATATTAATCTTACAATCAATAAAGGAGAAAACCTTGCAATACTCGGACAATCCGGAACCGGTAAATCCGTACTTATTAAATGCATTGTTGGATTAATAGATATTGATGATGGTAAGCTTTTAATATTTGGACAGGATATTTCTGAGCTAAAGAATAAGGAACTTGTCGAAACACAAAAAAGAATCGGATTTCTTTTTCAAAGCGGTGCTCTTTATGATTCCATGACAGTTAGAGAGAATCTTGAATTCCCACTAAGAAAACAATTGCATTCGATATCAAAAGAAAAATTAGACTCTCTTATAAAAGAATCATTACATGATGTTGGACTTGATAAAGCAATTAATAAAACACCTTCAGAACTTTCCGGAGGTATGCGTAAGCGTTTAGGTTTAGCGCGAACATTAATTCTAAAACCAGAAATAATGCTTTATGATGAACCTACAACCGGACTTGATCCAATAACATCAAAAGAAATAAGTAACCTTATTCTTGAAGTGCAGAGAAAATACCACACTACTTCCATAATTATTACTCACGATATTGAATGTACTAAGCTAACAGCCGATAGAATTATTGTGATCAAAAACGGAATATGTGCTGCTGAAGGAACGTTTGATGAACTTGCGAAATCCGCAGATCCATGGATAAGATCATTTTTTGAATGAAACAGAGTGCAATTAAGCAGGAGTATTTAAAATGAAAAAGAATTCAACTAATAAAATAAAACTCGGGATATTTGTTTCCCTTGGTCTGGTAGTACTGATTTTAGCGATATATTTTATAGGGGAGAAACAGCTACTATTCAAGAACACATTCCGTCTATCGGCTGTATTCGAAGATGTTGGTGGACTTCAAATTGGTAATAACGTTAGGCTATCGGGAATTAATATCGGGACAGTAGAAAATATTAGCTTAATAAGTGATACTTCAGTAAGTGTGGAAGTATTAATTGATGAAAACACGCGAAAGTTTATAAAGAAAGACGCGGTTGCAAGTATTGGCTCGGAAGGTCTTATGGGAAATAAAGTTTTAGTTATAATTCCAGGCACAGGCTCACAGAAAGTAATAGAAAACAATGATGTTATCGCCACAAGCCGACCACTTGAATTAGATGAAATTATGAAATCACTAAAAACAACTATTGATAATACCTCCATGATCACAGGAGATTTGGCTAAGATCACAACCAATATAGAATCAGGAAAAGGAACTATTGGAAGGCTGATGATGGATTCATCATGGAGACAGAATATTCAATCTACCATAATAAATTTAGAAAAGGGGTCAGCAGGATTCAAAGTATTTATGGATAATGCACAAAAGGTTGATGAAATTCTTACATCCTTTAGAGCAGTTATTGAAAATACAGCGACCATCACAGATGATTTAGGAAAGATTACAACCAATCTTGGAGAAGGAAAAGGAATTATTGGTAAACTTTTTATGGATGAATCGTCTGCACAAAATATCGATTCTACTTTCTACTATTTAAAAGAAGGTTCAGCCGGGTTTAAAATACTTATGGAGAAAGCAAAAGATAGCTGGCTGCTTTGGGGATTTTAATTTCTAATGCAAATTTATAGGCGTCGGGTTGTCTTCTTTCTCAGTATTATAATTTAAAATTTTCGAAACAGTTAGATATGGCATTTTTCTGATAGACTCAATAATGCTGCAGTTTAACTGAGTAACTCATCTAAAGGATGTAGTTCCTTTTTCATCCCCATGTCCGATTGAAATACTTTTCTCTTCTTCATACTTTATTATTGAAAATTAAACGAAAGGATACTTACAATGTTATATACAATCGCTGTTGTTCTAATAGTTTTATGGCTGCTTGGACTAGTTACTTCGTATACAATGGGTGGCGTTATTCACGTTCTACTTGTCATTGCCGTCATAATGATTTTAGTAAACATTATTAGTGGACGACGTGCACTCTGAATATACGATGAGTCATAAAAAATTTAGCAATTAAGCAGTGCCAGATTTAGTGATTAAATCATCATTTGTACTGTATTGTAAAAAATTTTGCAATGTCCATTAATTTTATACGAATTTGAAAGAACAAATTAATTCTTCCGGTGAAATACGCTTAGTTCTAGTTACAGCAGCACTTGTAATAATTATGGCAGGAATTTTCTTAGCCCAATCAGTTGTTATTTTATTTCTTGTTTCAGTTTTTCTTGCTTCACTCGGAATCCCTTCGCTTCTCTGGTTAAAAGAAAAACATATTCCTTCTGGATTAGCAGTTTTCATGGTTATGGCTGTTATGATAATTATTCTGCTTTTAATTAGTGCACAAATTGGCGCATCATTTAGTAGTTTTATTACTGAACTACCCTCCTTGCAATCTCGTATTCGTGAGCAGGTTGTAGAGTTCAATGCCTTGATCTCAAGTAAAGGTTTTATAATTGAAGAGAAATTTTTTCTTGAATATGTTAATCCAGAAGCAATAATGAAACTTACTGCGGGTTTTTTGACAGGGTTGAGTTCTGTGTTGTCTGATCTTGTTTTAATCCTACTTACAGTAACCTTTATTTTACTTGAAGTCTCGAGCTTTCCGGTAAAACTTCGCACTGTACTTGGGGATCCAAAACAGGTGTTTCCTCAAATCACAAATTTTGTTAATGACATGAAACGTTATATGATTATTAAAACTCTTATCAGTTTAGCTACAGGCATTTTGGTAGCAATCTGGTTATTCATTCTCGGTGTGGATTATCCAATACTCTGGGGTTTTATAGCTTTTCTTCTTAACTACATTCCTAATATTGGCTCTATCGTTGCGGCTATTCCACCGGTGATTTTGGCATTTATTCAATTTGGAATCGCCAGCGCTTTAATGGTGACAGCGGGTTATGCAGCAGTCAATTTTATAATAGGTAATATGATAGAACCACGTATAATGGGAAGAAGACTTGGGCTATCTACCTTAGTTGTCTTTCTTTCATTAATTTTTTGGGGTGGTTTGCTTGGCTTGGTAGGTGCAATTTTATCTGTTCCACTTACTATGGCACTGAAGTTTGCGTTTGATAATAACGAAAAGACAAAATGGATTGCAGTATTGCTTGGGTCAGAAAAATTCGATGAATATTCTGCCCCAATTTCAAAGAAGAATAAATTATAAAAAATCTTCAGAAGGCAGACTTTTCATTTAAAAGATGTAGTTCCTTTTTCATCCCTTTGAGTGATTGAACAATCACGGTTTCCTTCATATTATATGATAGAAATCCTTAAACCATTTGATAAAATATCTTTTGCGGATCATTAAGAAAGAAATCAAAAAAAAATAGTACTTAGGATTATGGTCTCTAATCTCGAGTTTCTGTAAACATACAAATAATGAAAGGATAAAGCATATGTCATTAATAACATTAGTAATTGTTTTAGTTGTTGTGGGAGTTGTACTATGGCTTATTAACTCATACATACCAATGCAGGCAACAATTAAAAAAATCCTGAATGTGGTTGTAATTATTGTAGTAGTTCTTTGGCTGCTTAGCGCATTCGGAGTTATTGGAAGCCTTGATACGATTCGTATTGGCAACTAAGAGTAAGTTTAATTATTGAAATAAGTTCAAAATCTTCATCCTTAATTGAAGCAATTAAATTAAGGGTGGGAGATTTTTAATGACAGTATTAGAAACAATTCTAAAAATTATTTTAATTTTTAGATTCATTTAATAATGTAAGGATCATCTATGGAAATTATAGGAACTTTGATTGTTGGATTTATTGCGGGCGTTATTGCCAAATTATTAATGCCCGGTAAAGATCCCGGCGGTTGTATAATTACTATTATACTCGGAATTGTGGGCGCTTTTGTTGCGACTTATCTGGGTAAAATTTTAGGAATTTATGAACCGGGTGATACCGCTGGTTTCATTGGTGCAACTATAGGAGCTATGATAATTTTATTTTTATACAGACTCTTCCTAAAGAAAAAATAAAGTCATTATATTTTTTTATTTCTAAGAGCTTCACTTACATGTTCATTTGCTGAGTGCTTGTTTTTGTTTATTCATAAAAATTCATTCGGCGCAAAAGATGTAATCCTTTTTTCATCCTTTTGGCGGATTGATTCAATTTACATTCATCTCTACCTTTAATTAGAAATAAAATATTCTGAAATATTATAATTGAATGAAAGGAACTTATTATGTCTAGTAATAATAATGTAAAAGGTTTTCTGTTTGGATTTTTAGCAGGTGGTGCTGTTGGTGCAATAGTCGCACTATTAACTACCCCCAAAAGCGGTAAGGAACTTAGAGGGGATATAAAACAAAAGTCTGGGGAATATTTTGATGAAGCTGATAAGTATTATCAGGAGAAAAAAATCAAAGCCGGTGAAATATTTAACGAAGGCAAAAGAAAGTATGCTAGGATGATGAATGATTTAAAATCAAAGCCTGAAGAAATTTTGAAAGATACTGAACGGGTTTTTAATGATGCAAAATCAAAAGCAAAAGATGTTCTGCATTCCGGTAAGGAAAAAATCGAAACAGAAACCGAGAGATTAAAGTTTTCAGTTAAAACAGGATTGGATGCTTATAATGAAAATAAAAAGTCCTGATTAAAAAATGGAACTAACAGAAATATTAACGGTAATATTACTTATATCAGCATCGGTCCTTTGCATTGCACTGATTTACTTTTTGTATCAGATTGTTAAATCAGTGCATTCCATTAGTCTAAATTTAGAGAGATCGTTATTTAAGCTTAACCCACTTATAGAATCAACTATTGAACTATCAGAAAAAATTAATTACATCACTAGCGAAGTTAAATCCCAGCTTCAAATGGTTAGATCAATGGTAAGCGATGTTAGGAAGCGTGTTGATAAAATATTAATTACAGAAACTAAAATTCGTAATGGGATAGAAAATACCGTAATGCCAATAGTAAAAAATATAAACGCAGTAGGTGTTGGAGTTGGTTCGTTCTGGAAAAATTTTAAACGTAAATCGATAAAAGAAAACATCGAATAGAGAAAGAAGATTTAAGATGTCAAACTTAGTTATATATTTAATCGGAACAGTCTTTGTTGCCGGTGGTTTAGCCTGGGGAGCCAATGAAATGGGCGTTCCGCCAGTTTGGATTATCATAAGTGTCATCATAATTATTGGTTTGGGCATTATGGGTGCTGTATCGAAGACACGCCAGAAAGAAAGTTCTGATACTAACGGTTGAATAGTACAAATTGTCGTTTAATAATGTATAAAGGATTCGTATTTATTTTTAATTAATTTAATAAAGGAGTTGTTATGAGTAATCACATTAATGAAGGCGCAGTAAAAGTTATTGAAATCATCGGCATTTCTTCAAAAAGTTTTGATGATGCAATTGTTCAGGCGTTAAGTAAGGCTTCAAAAACCGTAAATGGAATTACTGGAATTGAAGTAACAAAACATATGGCAAGCGTTGAAGCCGGCAAGATTAAACAGTATAAAGTAAATCTTAAGCTTGCTTTTCCTGTTGTCTAAAAATAGCAAGGTGAATTATGTCTCTACAAATTAAATTCAGTCAGGGTTTAACATTATTTTCAGGAGGATTTATGAAACTCTCATTTTATTATCTTTTAACAATTATTCTATTACCGTTTACTTCAATACTATCTCAAAGCGGCAATACCTATGTCGGTACAGAAAACTGCGCTATGTGCCATAAAACTGAAAAGCAGGGCAGTCAGTTTTCAATCTGGCAGAACAGTGCTCATGCAAAAGCATTTGAGACTTTAAAAACTGATACAGCAAATCAGATTGCTAAGGCTAAAGGCTTTTCAAAACCCGCATCTGAAACATGGGAATGTTTAAAATGTCATGTAACCGGTTATAATCTTGATGCCACAATGTTAGGTAAGAAGTTTAAAGTTGAAGATGGTGTTCAATGTGAAACTTGCCATGGTGCCGGATCAGCTTATAAAGATATGAAGGTAATGAAAGATAAAAATTTAGCAATCGAAAAAGGATTAATTGTTCCAGATAAACTTGAAGAATTTTGCATTAGCTGCCATAATGAGGAAAGCCCGACTTTCGTAAAAATGGATGTTAATGAAGCATGGGAAAAAATTAAACATGAGATTCCAAAAGAATAAAAATATTTTTTTTCATTACTTAAACTAAAGGATGTAGTTCCTTTTTCATCCTATTGGTCTATTTCATTGCTGTTGTTTATTGAATAAGTTTTTGTTAGTTAATTAACTTAATGAAAGGAATCATCATGAAAGCAATAATAGCTTTTATAACAGTCATAGTAATGTTTGTTCTCGTTGTCCCCATAAATGCTGGCGGAAAAAGTGAACTACAAAAACATTTCAGCGATGTTGCTAATAAAGTAAAGGCAACAGAGAACGCAGCAGAAAAACGTGCGATCCTTGAAAATTCATTTAGAGATATGTCCGAAGCATTGAACAAAGTCCAGGGTTCTTTTTTAGTTTCCAAAGAGGACCAAGCTGGTCTTGAAGGATTAAAATCCATAATTAAAGAAAATCAGGATGAACTTGCAGGAATTAATGGCTATGAACGTGTACCAGATTCACAACTCAATAATTTTTCTAATTATGTAGTACAAAATATGGCCCAAGCTGATCAGGTTATAACTATCAGCCTCGTTGCGGCATTATTGATCGTAATTATAATTATACTCGTAGTGTAAAATCTCCCTAGTAGCGCTTATTTCAATGCCAAAACCGAAAAATCAGTCGGTCAGTGGCACCTCGCAACGAATTCTTCAATTAGAGATAAGTTGCGTGGTGCTCATTGTTATCCTATCCTCATGCAGCCCCCAAATGTCCGTTCTTGAGGAATCGAAACAGACAGAGTATTATCCGCTCAAGACCCACTATTCACTTGTATTCTTCATACATGGTGATAATGATTATTTATATCAAGATACAAGCGATAACGAATACGAAGCAGATGAAGAAACTGTAATAAATGCAAAAAAAGTTGCGGAGCAAAATCCAGCTGCAGAAGTATTCATATTTCATCAAAAACCTCGAAGACACTTTATGTTCTTTTTTCCACTTAAGGATGGCGAGTTCTATTACTATCGGAATGGAAACCTTATTGCGAATGAGTCCTATTGGCGTGATCAGGAAAAATCAAACTTTGATACTGAAGCTGCATATTATAATCGCTTTCACGTTTTAAATCAGAACAAGCTGATAAAAATGTTTCTTTATTTTGGACATGAGATTCCTGAATTTGGCGGAGCAGGATATGATGAATCGTATCCTGATAGAACATTCAGCATAGATGATCTTGCAATGGGAATGAAAGAATTAACAAATGATTCTTCAAAGTTCGACCTTACAATTCTCTCTACTTGTTTCGGCGGTACACCCTACACTATCAGTAAACTTGGATCTTTTTCAAAAACTATTATTGCTTCTCCGGAAAATCTTCACTTATCGTACTTTGATATTAGCGCATTAGAAAGATTAGATGTTGAGTTAAAAGATGGGGATGTACCTGCATTCGCAAACAGATTTGCTCAACAGTCTTTTGATCAACTCACAAGAAATATTCAAACAGAAGTTAGTGTTGTTGTATATGATGTAGAAAAAGTTCAAAAATTCTTAAACTCAATTAAGGATGATTACAATAAGACTTTGAATAGTTTGAAAGGGATAACACAAGCTGACCTGGCGGAGATAAAACATTGTGATTGTCCCGATATTCCCGAGTATCAGATCTCAACCATAAACAGTGGAGTAGATGTCTTATATCGCGCTGCAAAATTCGGACGATCAAAAAACAAACAGAATCATTCAGGCTGGGAATGCTGGAAATATTAATTTCATTAAATGTAATTGACAAATCAATTAAACAGCTTTAGTTCTGTTTGTTCCATAGATATTTACTTACCCAAACGATGTAGTCCCTTTTTCATCCTTTTGACTGATTGTACTGCCCTCAATTACTTCATATAATATTACAGGTAATCTATAAAGGATTGCATAAAATATTTTTTAATAAAAATTATAAAGGAGTCTCCAATGAACAAGCTTGAAATAAAAGGTAACTGGAATGAAGCATCAGGTAAACTAAAACAGCAATATGCAAATCTTACTGATGATGATTTACTTTTAGTAAAGGGAAAAGAAGAAGAACTATTAGGCAGATTACAGAAGAAACTTGGAAAAACTAAAGAAGAAGTGCAAAAAATAATTTCGAAGTTTTAGAAGTTCGTTGTAAGAAATCTAATGTATCCAAAACGTGCAGGATTCAGGAAGATTCGATTAAATAATATTAAATGTTCTAAACAATCATCAGGAGAATTATGAAAAATAAATATTTCATCTTAGCGGGCAGTCTGCTAATTGCAGGATTATTCTTTACCGGTTGTACCGACAATCGAGAAAATGACAAAAACAATGTTGAACAGGCAGATCAGGATATGATTGATGCACAGATTCAATTTGAAAAGGAATGGCAGCAATTCAAAAGCAATGCTGAATTAAAAATTAATGCTAACCAGCAAAAAATTGATGATTTCAAAACAGCGATGAAAACTACAAGCACAAGGTTTAAAGCTAAATATGAAAATGAAGTGTTGACATTTGAACAAAAAAATATCGAGCTAAAAAAACAATTAAATGACTTTAAGTATGAAAGAAAAGAAAATTGGGAAGTATTTAAAACAACATTTAATAATGATATGGATGTTGTAAGTAATGCACTTAACGACATTTTCTCAAAGAAAGATTAATATTAATTATTTTTTTAGTGGAGATGAATATGACAACTAATGAAATGATATTAGATAGTGATCACTTTGTAATGCTTGATTTAGTTAATACCATATGCGGAAATCAAACTGCAGAAGTCTATCCCATTGTTCAAATTGTTGATTCATCAAATAAATATTCCTTACAGAATGTTGAAGCTATAAAAAGCCGTATTGAAAACACGATAAAGATCGAAGAAAAAAGAGAAGATCTATTTGCAATTACTCTTAATATTGATGAGGATTATAAAAATCAGTTGTTCAGGTAAATATTAGAGAAAATAACATATTGGTTGTTAAACAAATAACTATTTGCCTGAGCATTCTGATCGAAAGATTATTGTATGGATTATATTTTTTTTCTTAAAGGATTAGCTATTGGTTTTGCAATGGCAATTCCGGTTGGACCAATCGGAGTATTGTGCATACGAAAAACACTTACAGAGGGTCGATTACGAGGAATGGTCATCGGTCTTGGAGCTGCAACTGCTGATTTATTTTATGCCAGCGTTGCTGCATTTGGATTGACACTTATTTCTGATACACTTATTAGCCAAAGATTTTGGATACGTTTAGTTGGAGGTGCACTTCTTTTATTTCTTGGTATCAGGATATTCCGCGCACTTCCTAAAGATCCAAAGATAAGAGTCGATAACGGCGGAATTTTAAGATCTTATCTAACTACGGTTTTTTTAACGCTTACGAATCCATTAACCATCTTTGCTTTTCTTGCCGTGTTTGCCGCACTCGGTTTGGATAGCGAACTTAGAAATTTTTCTGCTGCTGTTCTTGTGGTTGGGGTTTTTATTGGTTCGTGTTTATGGTTTCTTTTGCTTAGTTCCGGCACTATACTATTTAAAAATAAATTAGACTTAGATGGACTGAGATGGGTAAATAAAATTGCAGGTATCTTAATTATTATTTCAAGTCTTATTGCATTTGGAAGTTTGTTATGACTTTGTTTTTAAAAATCAAATACTTTTTAATATGAATGATTTAGACGGTTTCCTGTCATCTATTTTAGTAACATTGATAACATTACTTCCTATTGTCAATCCGCTAAGTACTGCAGTACTCTTACTTGGTATAAGTGAACATCTGAGTAAAAAAGATCTTAATCGTCAGATTGTTTTAGCGTGTATTTACATGGTAGCAATCTTAGTTGTTTTTTTATTGGCTGGTCATTTCATAATGATTTTCTTTGGTATTTCTATTCCTGGTATTCGCATAGCAGGAGGGATGGTAATTGGATTTCTTGGATTTAAAATGTTATTTCCTGTTGATGCAAAGATAACAAAAGAGGAAAAGCAAGAAGCTATTAAAAAAAGCAACATCTCATTTAGTCCGCTTGCAATGCCAAGTTTAGCCGGTCCTGGTGCGATTGCAACTGTAATTACGATATCATCATCGATTGATGGGCGGCATGGTTATGATAAGGCTTTTGCATTTGCAGGTGCAATTCTTGCAATTACTATTACAGCAATTATCGCCTGGCTGGTTCTTCGCAGTGCCGGTTTTTTTAGCAGAATTATTGGCGTAAATGGAGTTGATAGTCTTTCGAGAATTATGGGTTTTCTTCTTATTTGCATAGGTGTGCAATTTGCAATTCTTGGTGTACAGGACTTAATATCTGATTCAGGTCCATGGCAGAAATTGTAAGTTGAGAATTATGCTTGCTCAAAACACTTTTTTACTGAACATTAAAATTATCTTATATAGACTTTAAATCTTTATTCAGATTCCTTTCAATAAAAGACTTAATCCCTTTTTCATCCTTTCGCTCCATTGTTGTGAGCACCAGATAGATGCATCTTATGGTTACAAATGATGTATAATATGTTAAAAGAAAATAAGCTGAAATTTTTATATGACTTAGCATATACTCTTTGGGACTACAATATTTTTGGTGATAATAGAAGGTTAAACCGGAGTATTGGTCTACTGAGAAGTGTAATATGACTTTGTTTAATAAATCAAAATTTTCTTTATGCACGTTGTATAGTCAAGGTGTTAATCATTTATCCTTAAGTCAGAGGTAATTTATGAATCTTATACAATTATTACTTGGTGTAATTGTCTTCTTCATAGCTTTCAGATTCTTCAAAAGCAAGATTAAATCTGTCAAGGAGAAAAAAGAGCTGGATAGTTTATTTCTTTAATCGTTAAATGGCTCTTTGATTATTATTTGAAATATAAATGAGCTATGAATTAATAGAGAAAGAGATAAAACAGAAACAATAATTAAAAATTGATTTTGGTTTTTCGTACAGATAAAAAAATACATAATAAACTCAAAGGAGATAGAAATGAAAAAAGAAATAATGATAAAAAGGATGCTTGTAGTGCTAATTATTTTTGCCGCAGTAACGTACCTTGGCTGTGAACAAAAGAACGATAAAGCAGAACACCCAGACAATGATAAAGTTACGTCTAATACTACTTCTACCAACAAAAATAGTGCAGATACAATTGATACGATAGTTGTGGCAAAAATCATAATACCTGATTTGAAGGGTACGTGGAGCGGGATATTTGACGGAAGATCAAGTACGCTTAATATTACTGAACAAATCGACAGCAGCTTTTCAGGGAAAATTACTATCAATTACAGACAAGTTACGAATCAGGAGGTGAAAGGTATTCTAAATACCAGAACCGGTGAAATCACAATGTCAGATCAATTACATAGTCGTTACCAGGGAAAGTACATGGGAGTATTATCAACAAACAATAATAATCTTTCCGGAACTTTTACTATGGATAATGACGGTACAAAATATTCATTTAACTTTAATAAAAAATAAAGGAACACAGTTATGAAAAAACTAATATTATTTCTATTAATCCCATTTATGACTTTGATGATTACCTCTTGTGATACGAGTAATGATCCAATTACTCCAGCTCCGGAAGGGAACATCTTTGTATCCTCAAATCCTGCAGGAGCAGAAATCTGGATAGATGGAACAAACACTTCAAAGACGACAGCCGATACAGTTAAAAATGTTGTCGAAGGGGTACACTCAATCACATTAAAATTGGAAGATTATATAGACACAACATTTTCTGTTAGTGTTACTGCTGGACAGACAAGCGTAGTTTCTAATGTTATACTTGTTACTAATATTCTTACAGAGTTATTTGGTCCGGTAAAAATTTATGAAACCACCGGAACGGGCGTAAATGAGCCAAGCGGATTGGATCTTTCAACCGGAATAGCATATGGAGTTTCTTCAGATCAAAATATTCTTGTGGATATTTATTATTCTAGTTCAGGATTTTTAGTCCAGAGTGCAGATCTTTATCCTAATCTTATAAGAGAAACTGATTTCTATGTTGCTTCGGCAACCAACATATTTGATGGTGAGGATTCACCGTTAAGAAATACCGGGACATGGACTAATAACATTGGTGATAGAGAAGACAATTACGTATTTCTTTATGATCACGATGGTAATTACTCAAAGCTTAAAATAGTAAACTGGGGCGGCGGTGTAATTGGTGAACCAGCTTGGGTTGAAGTTCAATGGTATTATAACAGCACAGTACTCGATAACCGTTTTTAATGCTTTAATAAATTATATGTAGAATTTTTGTAAGTCCAATATTATGAGGCTGTTTCAAAAGTCAATTATGCCACCTTGCCCGCGAACCAGCGGAAATGGATGACAATGCCAACACTTAAGAGACAGCCTCATCAATGTTAAATTTTGAATTTACGTTTCAACGGGAACGACGCCTAAAACTCAACCTTTAAGATACTCTCATATTGTTGTTCTATAAAGTTATAAAGTTTAAATATTTATTTATTGATTATTCTAAACTAAAAGAAAAATAGCCATAAGTAGAGGTCAAATCAAAAAGAAGAGTTCAAAGAAAGAACCAAAGAAAACTATGCAGGAAAAAAAGAATGGTAAAACGGATTAGAAAAATGGGAAACAGCATAAAGGAATTCTTAATCAATAAATCGTAAAATGGATGTAGTTTCATTTTCGTCCCTTTGAACCATTGAATTAACCCGCATATCTGTAAAGTTTGTAAAGACCTGTTAGTAATGATAAGAAGTTAATTGTTTTTGCCAGTCAACAACTTGTATATGTTATTGGAGATTTGGTGAGAATAACATCATATAAAAATAAAAAAAATTATCATTGGTTAAAAAACAAAATACTTTTTTGTAATTAAATATGGATATTTATATTGAAACAGAACACTACAAAATCAATACTCAAACGAATTGCATTCATCGGAAATTATTTACCTCGCCAGTGCGGAATTGCCACATTTACAACTGATTTGTGTGAATCAGTCGCCTTCCAATTCAAACATACAACATGCATCGCACTTCCAGTCAACGATGTAGAAAATGGTTATGCTTATCCAACCAGAGTCCGATTTGAACTCACAGAAAAAGATATCGATTCTTACCGGCGGGCAGCGGATTTTCTAAACATTAATAACGTTGATTTGGTATGTCTGCAATTTGAGTATGGAATATTCGGCGGAGGAGCTGGCAGTCATATTCTTTCACTTTTACGTGAACTTCGAATGCCGATAGTTACAACTTTACATACGATACTAAAAAATCCTGACACCGATCAGAGGAGAGTACTGGAAGAAGTTGCTGCATTATCAGATCGTCTGGTAGTTATGAGTGAACGCGGTTCTGAATTTCTGCAGGATGTTTATAATGTACCTTTAGAAAAAATCGATATGATTCCGCATGGTATCCCGGATGTACCATTTGTCGATCCAAGTTTTAATAAAGATCTATTTGGAGTAGAAGGCAAAATAGTTTTACTAAGTTTTGGTTTACTGTCTTCGAGCAAAGGAATCGAAACTGTAATATCTGCATTACCCAGCATCGTTGCTCGTTATCCTGATCTTGTTTATATCGTTGTTGGTGCAACACATCCTCATGTTATTCAGCATGAAGGCGAAACTTACCGCTTGTCTTTGCAGTGGCTTGCTCGACAGACAGGTGTAGAAAGTAATGTTATTTTTTACAACCGCTTTGTTAGTTCTGAAGAACTTGTCGAATTCATTGGTGCTGCTGATATTTATATTACACCTTATTTGAACGAAGCACAGATTACATCCGGCACACTGGCTTACACACTAGGTGCTGGCAAAGCTGTTATCTCTACACCATATTGGTATGCACAAGAAATGCTTTCGGATGGACGGGGTGTGCTGGTTCCGTTTCGTGATCCTCCAGCTTTGGCTGAACAGGTTATAAACTTATTAGATAACGAAGCCGAACGTCATGCAATGCGAAAGCGCGCTTATATATTTGGGCGAGCAATGATCTGGTCAGAGGTAGCGCAACGCTATATGGAAAGTTTTGAACGAGCGCGGGCAGAACGTCGTCATTATATCCCGCCGGGATTTATAGCAAAAGCACTTGATAAATATCCGGGTGAATTACCTTCGCTAAAACTCGATCACTTCAATCATTTAACAGATTATACCGGCATTTTACAGCACTCCATTTTTACGGTTCCAAATTACTCTCACGGCTATACTACCGATGACAATGCACGAGCACTTTTAGTAAGTATTCTCTTAGATAAACTGGGCGGCCACAAAAGATTGGGCTTAGCTTCCCGTTATCTTGCCTTCCTTGGATTTGCATTCAATACTGAGAATGGGCAATTCAGGAATTTTATGGACTACCAGCGCAATTGGTTGGAAGAAAAAGGGTCGGACGATAGCCAGGGTCGCACTCTTTGGGCGTTAGGAACTGTGTTGAATCATTCTAATGCACTGGAATTAAAAGGTACGGCTAGTTGGTTGTTTGAGCAAGCTCTCCCGGCTATCCTATTAACTACCAGCCCGCGTGCCTGGGCATTTGCTCTAATTGGTATCAATGAATATTTACAAAAATTTGGAGGCGACAGTAAAGTAAGTCATGTACAGAATGAATTAGCAAAACGTCTTCTAACATTATATCAAAATAATCGTACTGAAGAATGGCGCTGGTTCGAAAAATCACTTTCCTATTGCAACGCTGCACTTCCCCATGCTTTACTCGCATGCGGAAAATCTATTCCTGACGTTACTATGACCGATGCCGGATTAGAATCATTAAGCTGGCTTGCCGATTTGCAGCGCTCAAGTGCAGGGCATTTTGTCCCGATCGGTTCTAACGGGTTTTATAAGCATGGAGGAGAACGTGCCCGTTTCGATCAACAACCAGTTGAAGCACAAGCAATGGTATCGGCTTGTCTCGAAGCATTCAGGTTTACCGGTGACAAATTTTGGAACAAAGAAGCTCGGCAGGCATTTGAATGGTTTCTCGGACGAAACGATTTAAATCTATCCATTTACGACCCAACAACAGGTGGTTGTCGTGATGGTTTACATTCGGACCGCCTAAACGAGAATCAAGGTTCAGAATCAACTTTAGCCTTTCTACAATCATTGTTGGAGTTGCGTTTAGCAAAACAGGCACATTTATCTATGGAGGCATTATTAAAATGAACAATCAACATTCAAAACTTTTTTTAAGAAATAAACTAAATCCGATTCTTACGATCGATAACTGGCCATATCCTATAAACAGTGTATTCAATGCAGGAGCTACTTTACTACCTGACGGAACGACATTGCTATTGTGTCGCGTGGAAGACCGACGGGGACTTTCTCACTTTTGTGTTGCCCGTTCTGCAAATGGTATTGATGGCTGGCTAATTGATCAGCAGCCTACTCTATTGCCTGATTCAGTTAATCACCCGGAAGAATTATGGGGTATTGAAGATCCACGCATAACTTTTCTGCCGGAATTAAAAAAGTATGTTGTTGTTTTTACTGCGTACACGCGCGATGGTCCTGGTGTTGCTTTGGCACTAACAGAAGATTTTAAAAGCTTTGAGCGTTATGGAATTATAATGCCGCCGGAGGATAAAGATGCTGCATTGCTACCTTATCGTATTGGTGGTAATTGGGCTTTAATTCATCGTCCAGTCAGCGCACCAAGAGCTCATATGTGGATTTCTTATTCACCGGATTTAATACATTGGGGAAGTCACAAATTAATTATGGATGCTCGGAAAGGTGCATGGTGGGATGCAAATAAAATTGGTTTGTCTCCCCCACCAATTGAAACATCACAAGGCTGGTTAGTGATTTACCATGGGGTAAAACAATCCTGTGGAGGATGTATTTATAGATTAGGACTCGCACTGTTTGATTTAAAACAACCAGAATTTTGCCTTAAACGCGGTAACGAATGGATCTTTGCGCCCGAAGAATCTTATGAAAAGAATGGAGATGTTGGAAATGTGGTTTTTCCATGCGGTTACACTATTGCTCAGGATGGGGATACAATTAATATTTATTATGGTGCTGCGGATACTTGCATCGGCTTAGCAACAGGAAGTATTAAAGAAATGTTAAAGTGGCTTGATCAACATAGTTCTTAGAATTAATAGAGTATTGTTGAAATATCATCTATTTAAATTTATACTTGCCCGAAGGATGTAGTTCCATTTTCATACCTTTGATCGATTGGATTCACAAGGGCAAGTGAGTAATATAGTATAGCAAAGCTATTAACAATTTGTTTATTTAGAATTTATTTCTCTTAAATAATAATGAGTAACATATGAACGCATTAGTATATCACGGACCTGGTAAACGCTGCTGGGAAGAAAAACCGAAACCCACGATCAAGGATTCAACTGATGCAATTGCCAGGATTACAAAAGCAACGATATGCGGAACTGATCTCCACATAATGAAAGGCGACGTTCCTGAAGTGGTTGATGGGCTAATACTTGGGCATGAAGGAGTTGGAGTTATTGAGGAAGTTGGACCAGGTGTCTCGAATTTTAAAGTTGGCAATAAGGTTTTAATATCCTGTATTACTTCTTGTGGGAACTGTGAAGCGTGCAGGAAAGGAATGTATTCACATTGTGAAACTGGAGGCTGGATTCTTGGGCATTTGATTGATGGGACACAAGCAGATTATGTAAGAATACCGTATGCCGATAATAGTCTTTATCATATTCCAGATGGTGTGGATGAAGATGCCATTGTAATGTTGAGTGATATTTTACCGACAGGTTTTGAATGTGGTGTTCTTAATGGGAAAATCAAACCTGGTGATACTGTTGCAATTGTTGGTGCGGGACCAATTGGACTTGCAACTTTACTCACTGCGCAATTCTATTCGCCCGCTGAAATTATTATGGTTGATTTGGATGAAAACCGATTGAATGTCGCTAAAACATTTGGAGCAACTAAACTTGTCAGTAAAAATGCTATTGAAGAAATAATGAAACTAACAGATAGGAAGGGAGTAGATGTTGCCATTGAAGCTGTTGGTATTGCTGCTACTTTTAACATCTGCCAATCAATTATTGCAGCCGGCGGGCATATAGCAAACGTCGGCGTGCACGGTAAAAGTGTTGAGTTACATCTCGAGAAGTTGTGGTCAAGAAATATCACAATTACAACTAGACTTGTTGATACGGTGACTATCCCAATGCTTCTGAAGACAGTTCTTTCAGGAAAGTTAAAACCCGAAAAGTTAATTACTCATCGGTTTCCACTAAATGAAATCATGAACGCTTACGACATTTTCGGAAATGCTGCAAAAGAAAAAGCTATCAAGGTTATTCTTTCTAAATAAGAAAATGGAAATACATTATGGAAAGAGTAGAGTACACTTGAAATGAAATCAAGACAAAATCATTCTAACAAATTAATGAGGCAAGTATATGGAAGAACAAAAAGTGATAGTTGGCGAATTTGAAAATGAATTATACGCTGAAATTGCAAAAAGAGAACTTGAGTCTGCAGGAATAAATGCAAATATTCTTAAAGAGGACTCAGATGTATTCATAATATTCTCTGAGGAATCTAAAGGAGTGCAACTAGTGATACCAGGAACTCAATTAGAAGAAGCTAAGAAAATTCTGAATACAAAATTTTATTAGCTAAGGAAGTGCCAATTTGTCATTAGAGAATTGCGTTGATTACGCAATTCCAGTGTATGTCAGTGCTGCACGGCATCTTTTCATTAGGATAAAAAAAATTAAAAAGTAGTTAAGCGGAAAAAATTAACTCAATCAAAAGATTTAGTCCTTTTTTCATCCCTTTGCTCGATTGAATTGCTTTGCACCTTCTTGTAATTTGTTGTGCATTTGAAAAAAGTGATTAAATAAAAAACTCCATTACAAGTGCAACTATTATAGTTCAAGAAAATTATTCTATCTGAAAAGGTAAATGTGGTTCTAAATAATATTTTAGTGTGCTAATAGTAAATGCAAAAGTACATTTTGAAATAAACAGGTTTATTATAAGGGAATATTTTGTACATAATTTCAATAACAAAAACATAATGAGGAAAAAATGAAAAAATTAATTTACTCGCTACTACTACTTTGTTTGGCTGCAATCAGTCAACCTATACACGCTCAATTTAGCGATTACTCAACCAAATTCGGTTTACAACTTAATGGGTTGCTGCCTGATACCGAATTTGACAAAAAGGGTATTCCTGATAATGCCGACTTTAAATTCTCCTATCTTGGAAGGATATTTCTTCGTTTTGAGTTAGGGACAGAAATTCTTGAAGGAGAGGTAGGTGCAGGGTACGGTTCACTTTCCGGGGTTGATTTTACTAATAGTGAATGGAAAACTACAATTATCCCTATAGATTTCAGGCTTATACTAAGCCCTTTCGATACTAAGGGATGGAATCCATACATATTTGCCGGAGCAGGTTATCTTAATTATAATGTGGAAACCAAACCCGTATCGCTCTCACCAGTTACAGGCGGCGACCTTAAAGAAAATGAATGGACTGCGTTTATTCCTCTTGGTTTAGGAATTGAATTTGCACTTTCAGAAACAGTACTTTTAGATATCTCCGGCGGTTATACCCAGACATTTACCGATAATCTAAACTATTATAATAACAAAGATGCTTATTCTGGTGTTACTACAGTTAATGATGGTTACTATTCTGCAGGACTGGGTATTACATTAGTTAGTGGGTGGGGCGGTTCAGATCATGACAATGACGGATTAACTAAATCAGAGGAAGAGGAACTTGGTACAGATCCAAATAATCCCGATACAGATGGTGACGGTTTAATGGATGGCGAAGAAGTTAATAAATATTTTACTAACCCACTGAACCCGGATACGGATGGCGATGGCTTGAAGGATGGGGAAGAAGTACTAAACTATAAGACTGATCCAAATAAAGCTGATACGGATGGCGATGGCTTAAAGGATGGTGAAGAAGTACTTAATTATAAGACCGACCCATTGAACTCTGACTCGGATGGTGATGGCTTGAAAGATGGTGACGAAGTATTGAAATACAAAACCGACCCGAATAAAGTTGATACCGATGGTGACGGTTTAAAGGATGGTGAGGAAGTGTTGAAATACAGGACCGATCCTATAACAGTTGATACCGACGGTGGATCAGTTGGTGATGGTGTTGAAGTTAAGCGCGGAACAGATCCCCTTGATCCTTCAGATGATGTAGTTAAGGTTAGTACTACTCCTCCTGTTGCCTTTGAAGGTATTAATTTTGCATTCGATAAATCTAATATCACTTCTGAATCTGAAAAAATTCTGATGGATGCTCTTAATACTTTAAAGAACAATAATGATGTTTCTGTTGAAATAGGTGGTCACACAGATAATGTTGGAAGCGATGTTTACAACCAAAAGTTATCGCTAAGAAGAGCTGATGCTGTTAAAGGCTGGCTGGTTTCTAAAGGTATATCTTCTGATAGATTGACTTCTGTTGGCTATGGTGAATCAAGACCAAAAGTCCCAAATGATACACCTGAAAACATGCACTTGAACCGAAGAGTCGAATTCAAGCAGATAAAGTGATTTCAGTTATTATGAAAAAAGGGTGTCCTCGGACACCCTTTTTCTTATTAAGGCAGTAGTATTTTTTTATATCAAGGTATTTAGAATTTTTTCCTTAAAAAAATGAACTAAATTTTACAACAAAATATTCCCCGAAATATAACTTGCTTTCAATCAATAGGATTAGCTCTATTTTCATCCCTTTGTCCGATTGGTTTAACCTGTGCCTTCTGCTACCTTGTAATGCGATTAAGAAAGATAATTTTAAACTGTCGTTAAAGTGAACGAAATCGTAATTAGTAATGTATTCAATAATTCTATTCAGTTAAGTTAAAAAGGAGATATTTAAATGAGATACATAAAAGATAATTTAATTCCTTTTGCTGTCTTTGTGAGTTTTTTTATAGCGGTTTTATTTTACGCCAGTTGCAGCGAGTCAACTTCACTTGAAAACAGTCAGGGGCAAATAACGTTAACAATGGTGGATTCACCAGCCGGTTTTGATCAGATAAATATTTCAATTTTACGAGTTGAGGCTCATGTAACTGGTGCTGATTCAAATAATGGGTGGGTGGTAATAAACAATAATGAGGCAATTTATGATTTACTGAAATTAAAAAACGGGGTTACCACTATTATCGGAAATAGCTCATTAGCTATCGGACATTATTCACAAATAAGATTGATAATTGGTGCGGGCAGTAATATTGTAGTTGATGGAGTTACATATCCTCTTGAAATTCCAAGTGGCGAACAAACGGGAATAAAATTAAATCATGAATTTGAAATCCTGGAAGATCTTAACTATGAGCTGTTCCTTGATTTTGACGCTGAACTTTCAATACTACTTACTGGAAGTGGACAATATATAATGACCCCTGTTATCAGAATTATACCTGCTGGAATCTCAGGCACTATCTCAGGAATAATAATTCCTGTCAATTCCGATGCTTCAGTTTATGCTAAGAGTGGTGCAGAATCAATAAGCACAAGTGTTGATAAAACCACCGGCATGTTTAAACTGATGGCAATAATTGAGGGAACGTACGATGTAGTCGTCTCTTCAGTGAACGTAATATATAACGATACAACAATTTCAAACGTAGTCGTTGTAGCTAAAAAAGATACTGATTTAGGTACCATCAACTTAAGTCTAAAATAATTTTAAAATTAAGGAAAGGAGAATTAATTATGAAAAAGAATGTTTTATTTGGCTTGGTTTTAGCCCTGATGATAATCTTAATAAAGCCAGTTTCAGCACAAGACCATGGATTTGGGCTCGGACTAATAGTAGGAGAACCAACCGGTTTAAGTGCAAAACTTTGGACATCAAAAATAAACGCTTTTGATTTCGGTTTGGGAGTTGGGTTAGGTGGTGACCGTATCAAATACAATGGTAACTACGATAATACAGGGAGAGTACATTTTCACATGGATTATCTGTGGCATTCATTTAATGCAATCAGCTCAACCGAAAAATTTCCTCTTTACTATGGTATTGGAGGCAGGTTTAACACTGGGGGTGGTTATGATGGTTCCATCGGTGTCAGAGGTGTATTTGGCGTAGCATGGTTTCCTCATTCAACACCAATAGACGTTTTTTTAGAATTGGTTCCAGTGTTCCAGTTAACCCCTCTTACCGGGTTAGGAATTGATGCAGGTCTAGGAGTAAGATATTTTTTTGAATAAAGGAAAATAAATAGTACGTAATTTTCATAAATTAAAAGGTGATCAAAATGAAACTAGTTACTGTAATATCCTTCATACTTTTGGGTTTTTCGCAATTTAATCTGTCTCAAGATTTAATTGAAACCCCCAAAAATAACTCAATGTCAAATGTGTTCGGTTTGACTGTTGAAGCTGGAGCAACCCTTGGGTTGTCCGATTATAATACGAATAAAATTAATTATACTGCAAAGGGTTCTTTGGAATACTATTTCCCTTCAACAGGAAGTGGGAATTTTGGATTAAGACTTTTTGGACAAACTGGATTTATTTCGGGTAAGGATGCTCCTTTAGGTGCATTAAATCCAACGAATGAATTTGCAACAAGAATTGATGCAATTGGAGGCGGAATATTTTTCACACTTTCTTTAGGCGATGTCGTGTACCCTTGGCTTGGAGTTGGTGCTTCGAATCTTTGGTTTTACCCGGAAGATGCCAATGGAAATAAATTACCTAATGCTGCCGCAGAAAAATTTAATACATTTATGATTGGTTATAATGGCGATGCCGGTGTTCGATTTATGGTATCGAAAAGTATTAGCATCAATATAATGGGTGGCATAATTGTAGGCAGCGAAGATTTCCTGGATGATTTAGAAATTGGTTCCAATAATGATATGTTGTACACTGGTACCGCCGGCCTATCCTATTATTTTGGCAGAGAGAAAGATTCCGATGGTGATGGTGTCCCTGATTCAGAAGATGCTTGTGCAGACACACCGTTAGAAGTTAAAGTTGATGAATTTGGTTGCCCGCTTGATTCCGATGGCGATGGTGTTCCAGACTATTTAGATAAATGTGCTAACACCCTTACTGGAGTTAAGGTTGATGCAGCAGGCTGTCCACTCGATACTGATGGCGATGGCGTTCCAGACTATCTTGATAAATGTGCAAACACACTTGTCGGTGTTAAGGTAGATGCTAAAGGTTGTCCCCTTGATACTGATGGCGATGGCGTTCCAGACTATCTCGATAAATGTCCTAACACTCCAAAAGGGACTGAAGTAGATTCTAAAGGATGCACTATTGAGAAGGATACAGTAATTATTATACAGCCGACCGAAGTTGAAACTTTAGTTCTTAGCGGTGACACAAATTTTGAATTTAATAAATCAGCACTCCTTCCTAGCGCATATACTGCTCTCGAAGGTGTTGTAAATACCATGAAGGAACATTCCGGATACAAATGGGAAGTTGGTGGTTATACAGATGCAATTGGTTCAGATAATTATAATATAAAACTTTCACAACAAAGAGCACAATCAGTTGTAGATTATCTTGTGAGCAAAGGTGTTGAAAGAAATAATCTTACAATAGTAGGTTATGGCGAAGCTAATCCAGTCGCTACAAATGACACAGATGAGGGAAGATCTATGAATAGAAGAGTTGAGATAAAAATACTTTCAAAAGATAGCAAGTAGGTTTCACTCACTAGCATTAAACTTGATCGAAGCGGCATTATTCAGGCCGCTTCTTTCATTTCAACACTGAATACAAAAATGAAAGTAACACACTAAAAAGTTATTGGAAAGAAAACAATGAAAACAATGAAAAAAATAAAAATCATATTATTACTATCGTCCCTTGCTATATCTGTTCTTATTTATGGCTGTGGTGCAAGTAATACTGTTAAAGGTGGAGTAATAGGAGGGGTAAGTGGTGGTGTAGTCGGAGGAATTATTGGCGATCAATTAGGAAATACTGTCATGGGTGCGATAATCGGCGCTGCAGTTGGTGGTACAGCAGGAGCTTTGATTGGAAACTATATGGATAAGCAAGCAGAAGAAATGCAAAATGATATTGAAGGTGCAGAAATAAAAAGAGTTGGCGAAGGTATAAAAATTACTTTTGATTCCGGGATTTTATTTGCGACTAACTCTTCAACGCTTGAACCTCAGGCGAAAATAAACATAAATAAACTTGCTGTGATTTTAAACAAATATCCTGATACAAATATTTTGGTAACAGGGCATACTGACTTTGATGGTACAGATGAATATAATCAAGCTTTATCAGAAAGAAGAGCTAAGTCAGTATCAGATTATGCAATGTCTCAAGGAATTGTTTCCTCAAGATTTTCTATTATTGGATTAGGTGAAACTGAACCTGTAGCATCTAATGAAACAGAAGATGGCAAGCGCCAAAATCGAAGAGTTGAGATTGCAATTTTTGCTAATGAGGATCTCAAAGACGCAGCCGAAAATGGTGACCTTAATTATTAGCCGATGTTAATTTTTAGACAATCATTTATTCCGAAAGGAAATTAATCAGCACATTCAATTTAATAGATTGAAAAGCATGGGCAGTTAATGAAGAGCTCAAAATTTTGAAAATCTTTCAGCGCTAGTTGAAGGCAATCAAATGAATAGTTATTCCGGCTTTTACAATTTTTTGTCTGAAATTTTTAATGAATAGTTTATTCTTTAACCTTCAAGAAGCCTCAGATTTTTCTGAGGTTTCTTAATTATTTAGCAAGTTCCCTTACAATGATACTATAAGCATTAGAACCTGCGAGGTTCTCTCAAAAGTCAATTTTTGTCACACTTTACCTACACATCACGATCAAGGTCTAAATATGAAACACAATCAAAAAATTAGATTCCGATCCCGATTCTTCGGGGCTGTATGACACTTTTGAGATAGCCACAACAGCCGAATGTTCGGAGAGTACGCTATCCCGAAATCACTTTCAAAATCATTTTACTACTCTTCCGACTTTTAATTTTTTTCCCGGTAGCAATGGCTTCATTTTTGGGTAGGAACATTTTTGTAAAGACAATTTTCCATGGTCTGTATCTCGAAGTAAAACCTTTCTCGAAAGAGTTGCTGTTGGATAAACGCAATTCAGGATTAGCAAAGATACCAATATAAAACTTATCAGCCGAAAGAGAATTAAGTATATACAGGAAATAGTTCATAAAAATTAAAAAACCCTGAAACTGGTTCAGGGTTTTATAAGCTCCGCGAGCAGGACTCGAACCTGCAACCCTTCGGTTAACAGCCGAATGCTCCACCATTGAGCTATCGCGGAAAGCAAAAGACAAAAAATCAAAGTGCCGCAAAAAAGATCGGTTAACATCCCGATGAATCGGGATCCACCATTGAGCTATCGCGGAATATTTTGTAAATATTTACTTTTCAAAATTCGGAAGTCAAACATAGGAATAATGAACTATTTAGTCAAGAAATTTGATTAAAATATTGGCTAAAAATTCTAATTAAAATTTATTACGGTATACTTCATTAAGATCTATCAGCTCAAAAATTTCCAAATCTCTAACTTTTCATATTTATTCATTACTTCTCTTTATAGATAAATTGAGAAAATCTCTTTTCACTTATGAGAAATAATAATGTTACTTCTATCAATTCTTTTTAATACGCACATAGATTCCCAATTGTTTTTTAACCGGAATTTGATAATTGATTACTCTATAATGAATCCTTGAGGTGGTATGATTTTTCATCGCAATTCTAATTGAAATTAATTTGTTCTAAAATTTCAGGGGAATTATTGCAGATGAAAAATCAAAATCGCCGTGATTTCATAAAATTTTCTGTTGCAGCCGGAGTTGGCTCTACTCTTATAACAGATTCAGCTAAAGCTGGTGCTAAAAATATTTTATCACCGGACAGAATGGGGGTGTTAGTTGATACGACAGTTTGTATTGGTTGCGGAAATTGTGAGCGGGCCTGCCGGGCAGCTCACAATCTCCCTTCTATCAGCGAAGATAAAAATCAACAAATGATTCAAAAAGAGTTTAGACGTCCGGATGATAAATCTCTCACTGTTGTAAACAAAAATTTAACTCGATATGAAAAAGATATTTTTGTAAAAGTTCAGTGCATGCACTGCGATCATCCCGCATGCGTTTCTGCCTGTATAGTGGGAGCTTTTTCTAAAGAAGAAAATGGTTCAGTTATTTGGGATACTGATAAATGTATCGGTTGTCGTTATTGTATGGTTGCCTGCCCATTTCAGATCCCTTCATTTGAGTATGATAAGGCAATTAACCCTTCAATTTTAAAATGTGATTTCTGTTTCAATCGTACTACGGAGGGTTTGCTTCCTGCCTGCGTGGAGAATTGTCCAATGGAAGTATTGCTCTATGGACCTCGTACAGAGCTTGTTAGAATTGCACGTGAAAGAATAAAAAAATTTCCAGAGCGATATGTTAATCATATCTATGGCGAATCAGAGGTTGGTGGAACAGCATGGATGTATTTGTCAACTGTAAAATTTTCACAACTCAATTTTCCGAAACTTGGGAAAAATGAAGCTCCTGGCGTTTCTGAATCAATCCAGCATGGAATATTTTCTTACTTCATTCCGCCTGTTTCTCTTTATGCCTTGCTGGGAGGAATTATGTGGATCACTAAGCGGAAAAAAGAGAACAAGGAGGAGGAATAATCATGGGAACTACACATATCGCTGCTCCTCTAAAGAAAAAATATTTCACTCCCGGAGTGATCGTTCTTTGTGTTTTGGCTCTTAATGCATTAGTTATTTTAACACTCAGACTAATTTTTGGAATTGGAAGTGTTACAAATTTAAATAACCAATACCCCTGGGGCTTGTGGATTGGTGTTGATGTTGCTGCCGGTGTTGCATTGGCTGCGGGAGGATTTACTTCTGCTGCTCTTGGGCATGTGATGCACAAAGAGCAGTATCACGCAATCGTTAGACCGGCGCTTTTAACGGCAATGCTCGGGTATACTTTCGTAGCTGCAGGAGTTGCAACTGATATCGGCAGATGGTATTTCATCTGGCATCCGCTGATTATGTGGAATGGCAACTCTGCTCTCTTTGAAGTTGGCATCTGTGTTATGATTTATATGTCAGTCTTGTACATCGAATTTCTTCCAATCGTCACAGAAAGATTTATCGGCAATGTTAAATTAAAAGGTATCCTATCAATTTTAAATAAGCCGCTTGATAGATTACTTCGTGTACTTGATAGGGGACTTTCGAAAACGATGTTTGTTTTTATCATTGCAGGTGTTGTCCTTTCCACGCTCCATCAATCTTCTCTTGGCACATTAATGATTATCGCTGGACCTAAAATGCACCCCCTTTGGCAGACACCAATTCTCCCTCTGCTATTTTTAATCTCTGCTATTTCTGTCGGTTTTCCGATGGTAATTTTTGAGTCATTATTGGCAGCACGCTCGTTTGGACTAAAACCCGAAATGAAAATTCTTTCTAAAATGGGTGCAATCGTCGGACCGCTGCTTGGTGTTTACCTCGCATTCAAACTTGGTGATATGTTTATAAGAGGGACATTTATTTACTTAACTGAATTTTCAACAGCAAGTGTAATGTTTGTTATCGAACTGGTAATTGGAGTAATAATTCCGCTTCGAATGTTCTTTTCCGATTATGTACGACATTCCAAACTTTTATTATTTATTGCTTCTTGCTTAGTTGTAATCGGAGTATTATTAAACAGAATTAATAATTTTATAGTAGCTTATAACCCACCCTATTCATTCGGCTCATACTTTCCATCATTTGGGGAAATATCACTCACTGTTGGGTTCGCAGCACTACTTGTACTCATCTACAGATTTATTGTAATCAACTTTCCTGTTATCAGTCGGGAAGAAATTTCTGTCGCTTCGAAAACAAAATATTCAATAAGAGGATAGAATGAAGATGAAAATTTTATTAATCATAATCATTTTTTTAGTGAACTCTCTAACTTATTCTCAATCTAAAATTGAAAAGCATTCAGGAATAAATATTGATTGCAAATTGTGTCATACCTGCGATGTGCCCACGAAAGAGCAGCCCTGTCTTGTAGCCTGTCCGCGCGGCTCAATGATTACGATTCATCAGCTTCCTGAAGATGCCCCGGGAGTTTTTGTTCTTGATCAATTGTCTTCGAAATATCTTCCGGTCATTTTTTCGCATAAAAGCCATGCACAAATGATTCAAATGACGGGAAGCTGCGAATCGTGTCATCATTATAATACTCTTGGTCCTATTCTTTCTTGCAATAACTGTCATGAAAAAAACAGAAAGCGCGGTGACCTCTCAAAACCGGATTTAATGGCTGCGTTTCATAGACAATGTATTGGCTGTCATTCAGAATGGAATTCTAAGAATGACTGTAATTCATGCCACCTCCCTAAAAAGGGGAATGAAAAATTAAATGAGAAGGATATTAAAAAATACATCGATAAAGATCATCCCAAAGTTGAGACTCCCGAGAAAATAATCTTCAAAACTGATTATGAAAAAGGAAAGCTTGTAACATTTTATCACAACGAACACGTAAATCTCTTCTCCCTCTCGTGTGAAAGCTGTCATCAAAATGAAAGCTGCGGCAAGTGTCATTCCAATCAAAATGATTTGAAGAAAATAAAATCACTTGATGACCATCATAAGCCTTGTTTTAGCTGTCACGGCAAGGATGAGTGCAGTACCTGTCACTCTTCATCAGAGAAAAAACCATTCAATCATTTAGCTTCTACCGGATGGGAGCTAAAAAGTTATCATCAAAAAATTAACTGCACAAAATGTCATTCTGAAAAGAAAAAATTTGAAAAACTAAATCACAATTGCCAGAGTTGCCACGGCAGTTGGAACAGCGAAACATTTGATCATAAAGTGACAGGATTAATTCTTGACGATAACCATTCTGCTTTCGATTGTTCTGATTGTCATATTGAAAATGATTTTTCAAAATCTCCGGTCTGCGCTAATTGCCACGATGATTTTAATTATCCGGCACAAAAGCCGGGGAAAATATTTAAAAAGTAGGCTGATGAATTATGTTCAATAAAATTGGTTTTAAACTGATTTTTATTGTTGGAATAACGGTACTGTTTATTATCGGCGGATTTGCCTTCATTAATATCAGAAGCCACAGCACTGATTTGTTAAATGAAGTTGAGAGGCATGCAAATCAACTGAGTGAAACTGTTAAGTACAGTACTCGTTATGATATGATGCTCAATCAGCGAGATCATATTCATCAAGTAATAAATACAATTGGCGAACAGCCCGGCATTCGTGACGTGAGAATTTTAAACAAGGTTGGTAAAATTATTTACTCCACGAAGTCATCTGATATCGGTAAGATGGTTAACAAGCGCGCAGAGAGCTGCTATGCCTGTCACGCGGAAGACAAACCACTCGAAAAAATTTCGATAAAAGAAAAAACAAGAATTTTCAGGCTCGATCCTGATTCAAGCCGTGTGCTTGGAGTTATAAATCCAATTTATAATGATAAATCATGCTGGCAGGCAGAATGCCACGCCCATTCGCGGGAGAAAATTGTGCTCGGCGTACTTGATGTGACAATTTCACTGGAAGAAGTTGATAAACAGATTCAGAACAGCGAAATGGAAATTGGGGCGTTTGCTGTGATTTCAATTTTAGTAATTAGCTTTATTATTGCATTCTTTGTGAAAAGGTGGGTGGATAAACCTGTTAATGTATTACTTGCCGCTACAAAACAAGTGGCTGACGGGAACCTGAATTATAAAATTGAACAAGGTAGTAGAGACGAAATCGGAATGCTTGCCGGTTCGTTTAATAATATGACAAAAAAATTATCTGAAGCCCGTTTACAGCTTTTCCACTCCGATAAACTTGCTTCACTCGGAAGACTTGCCGCCGGTGTAGCACACGAAATAAATAATCCGCTTACGGGTGTTTTAACATACAGTAGCTTTCTTTTAAAAAGAACGAAAGGCAGTCCCGAACTTCAGGAAGATCTAAATGTAATTGTGAGAGAAACTTTACGAAGCAGAGAAATAGTTAAAAGCCTTTTAGACTTTGCCCGTCAATCTGTTCCTAAAAAAAGTTCTTCAAATATTCATGAAATAATTGAAAGAGCAATTGGTGTTGTGGAAAATCAGCTTACTCTCAATAAAGTCGTTGTGAAGAAGAATTTTGATGCAGCGCTGCCCAAAATAATCCTCGATGCAAATCAAATGCAGCAGGTTTTTATAAATCTACTGGTTAATGCTGCAGATGCAATTGGAAAAAAAGGGGGGGCAATCAATATTACAACATCTGAGCTCAAACTTTCTCCGCTTGGATTATTACAAATTAAAAAAGCTCAGTGCCCCAAACGGCACAATCTAATAGATAATGAAATTAAAATTGACGGTAAACCATCCGTTAAAATAAAAGTGAAGTCTGATATTGCTGAAGGATTAATTAATCTCGATCCGATTTATGGAAGACATAAAAATATTTTCCCGATGAATTTTAGTTCTTCGAATGATTTGAAATTCCTTTGCCCTGAATGTGATTCCAATTTAATGATAGATTCGAGAGTTTGTCCTCAATGCGGCTCCGCTTTAATCAGCTTTTCCACCCCTCCTCAAGGAACTTTCGAGTGCTGCATAAACAAAGGATGCAGATGGCAGTCTTGGGATTTGGTCAATAAAGAATCGAAAATTGATTACATCGAAATAAAAATCTCCGATTCAGGATGCGGCATCGCTAAAGAAGAACTTGACAAAATCTTTGAACCTTTCTTTTCAACAAAAGGGCAAAAAGGTACGGGGCTTGGTCTGGCTGTTATCTGGGGAATCATTGATAACCATGATGGAATTATTTCTGTTGAAAGTGAAATCGACAAAGGCACAACATTTACTATCAAACTGCCTATTCAAAAAATATAATGAAAAAAGAAAAAGACATATTAGCGATTGATGACGAACAAGTAGTGGTAGATGCAATCCTAAAAATTTTAGGCAATGAAAATTTTTCTGTGGATACAGCAACAAATAGCAGTGAAGCGTTAGCTAAAATAAATTCGAACAAATATAACCTCATCATCTGTGATATTATGATGCCTGATGCAGATGGATTTGAAATATTAAATCAAGTGCAAAAAATTGCTGCTTCCGTTCCAATCATTATGTCATCCGGATATTCGACTATAGAGAATGCGGTTCGTTCTTTGTATGAAGGCGCTGTTGATTTTATCCCCAAGCCTTTTACTGCTGACGAATTAATCAGTTCAGTGAAAAGGGCTTTAAAATATTCCAGCTTGATAAAATTAAATTCAGAATTTGAAAATCAAAAAAATTTATTCTTCGTTTCCTGCCCCTCAAAGTATCGCAGGCTTGGTTACTCAACCTGGTCATTTACAGAAAGAGATGGAACAGCAATACTTGGAATGACTGATATTTTTATTAAAAGCCTCGAGCAGATAGTCGAGATAATTTTCCCGGAGGGCATTGAGGAAGTAATTCAGGCAAATAGCTGCTTGCAAATTAAAACTGCTGATGGATTACTCCACGATGTTCTTTCACCAATTTCCGGAAGAGTAGTTGAGAAAAATTTTGAACTGATCCATCATAAAGAAATTCTTGAAAAAGATCCTTACTTCAAAGGATGGGTTTATAGAATTATACCAACTGACTATGAATATGAATCTAAAAATCTTATTCCCTGCAGCTCAGATAGATGAATATGAAACTAAGAAAAATAAATTAAGGGAGATGAAACAATGACACTTTTATTTTTTGTAATTGCAGTAATTATTTTCATTGGCGCCGATGTAATCATCCGGCACTTCGGCAGAAAATTTCAGGAAAACAAATCTCGCAAAGAGCGCGAAACAGTGCTTTCTGTTAGCTTAAATCTTGACTTCAGTAAAGAAGCAAAATCACTCAGGCGTGTTGAAGTTGAAAATCCAAAAGCGCGCATTCTTTGTGTAGATGATGAGCCGGTAATTTTAGACAGCTTTAGAAAAATACTTGTTCTTGATGGCTATTCGGTAGATACGGTTGAAGACGGAAGAGAAGCATTGAAGCTCATACAGACTCATCATTATGATTTTGTTTTTACCGATTTGAAAATGCCGAATATGGATGGGGTT
>DAOLIQ010000027.1:0-34284 GCA_035328465.1 Ignavibacteriaceae bacterium
TAAATTAAAGAGTTAAAGATTAACTTTCCTTTGCTGTTCGTCAAAGAGGATATACTTTAATGAATAATTTTTCAGTTTAAGTCAATTCAGTTTAGATAAGTGCTTTCGGATTTCCCGTTATTTTATTTTGAAAGAAATGAGATGGCGGGATTTTTTTTATCATATTTGTAATATTATGACTCACAAACTCTCATCGTCAAAATAGAAGTTTACCGAGGAAATACCTTTTAGTGCAGAGAGTTGTTTTATGAATTCGGGATTTTGGTCCCTGTTTTTGATGCTAACATAAAATGATATTTCAAGTTCGTCTTCCCTGCCGATTGATTTTACATTTATCATTGTATATTTTTTACAGAATTTTTTTAGCACAGGAATATATGAAGCTTCGATTCCATTTTCTGCGAGGTATCGGAATTGGAGTAGAAATTTTTCTTTTCTGATTATTAGAAAATCTGTCTTCGAGAGTGAAAGAAGAACAAGTCCAATAAAAATTGTTCCACCAACTGCAACGCTGTAAAGCCCTACCCCTGCTGCCATTCCAATTCCGAGTGCGAAAAAAATAAAGACAATATCAATCGTATCTTTAACTGCTGTCCTGAATCGAATAATTGACATTGCCCCCACCAATCCGAATGCCCGCGCAAGGTTGTTACCAATTACCATTATAACAACTGCTGTTATCATTGAGAGAGCAATGAGTGAATGCACGAAAGAGGCGGAGTAGCCGGGTCCTTTGTAAGAGTATTTATAAAAAACGGAAATTAATAAGCTGCACAGTACTGCAACTGAAAGGTTCTGCAACACTGTCCAGAGTCCGATGGAAGTTGTAAAGATGTTTTGAAAATCCTGTAGCATTTAGTTTTGATTCTTTATAGACATATTTTGAAACTTAATATTGTTAACCGGTTTATAAAATCTTCACTCTTAGACAAGTTCAGCCTGACCAAAGTAGGAAATATTATGGGATCAACTAAAACAATGTAGAGAAATTTCATAAGCTGCATAATATTCTTTCAAACGGATTGCGGTTAGTCTGTTTATCAAGACTAAGTGTATATTTTGAAATTGCACTTCGGCGAAGTTGATGCCTGCTTAATAGATCCCTGAGCCAAACCGGATATCCGTAATCAGATTTAATTTCGAGAATGAATGTTCCGTTAAAAACATATTGAAGTTTAGCTTCATTAAAAAGATCGGAAATCACCGGCGAAATAAGATAGCGAAGATTTTTATCAATCGTGATGCGCAGGCGGTCGTTCATCGCACCAAACATAGCTTCGCGTTCATAAGAAATTAAGGCGGTGGGATGAAGTTGATCTTTAAAGTAATGGTATAGAAATTTTTTTGCATCGGTAATTGCATAACTATTTTTATCGGCGGTAAGAATTAAATCCTCAATGGAATCGCCATTAAAAAATTTACTGATATCGCTGAATAAAAGCGGTGCGCGGTTTTTCCAAACGTAGCAATCACTTTTTCTTTTGATTTCGATGTAAACAACTTTTTCGCCATGAAAATCATTATAACCGCGTATGCGAAGTTTTTTTCTAACTTTTAATCCGTCAATTTTTTCGTGATAGAACTGCATTGAATCAGAATCGTAATACACGCTGCGGACTGTGTAATTTCTATCTTCGTGAGCAAGTGCAAAAGTATCATACTTTACGAACGGCATCATTTCTTTTTTAAAATTATAAATATCGGATTCGGAGAGATAATATTTATGTTCGATTCTCATTAACTAACTTTAATTAAAAAATCTTTTTATGTGATCTGCAATTGACATATTGCCGCAGTGAATTTTACACTCAGTTATTAAGCCGGTGTTTAGCGGCTGATTATCATTTTTGATTTCGGCAGTAACAATTATAACAGGTTCACCAAGAAGATACTCGACAGAATTGTTGATTGAAATAATTTTCCCATAAAATTCTGTTTGATCTGTTTCCGAGTAAAACGAAACTTGTTCACCGATAGAAATGTATTTTTGGTTTTTCAGATTAACCGGGATCATCAGGAAATAATCATCCGTATTTTGAATGATTAATAAGGTATCCCCAATAGATAATTTAGAAATAGTTCCATCAATAGCAGGTACAATATTAAAATCTGCAGTTCGCTTTTCGAGAATAGCAATTTCATTTTCAAACGATTTTATTTGGGAGTTGATAAAATCAATCTGCTCGGTTTTTTCGCCCGTTCGAACAGTCTCAAGATTGGCATTAGCAATAGCAATTTGAAGATCATTAAGTTCGGCAGTACCTTTTGAAATTTCATATTCTTCCTGCGAGATTAATTTTTTTTGATAGAGCTGTTCCTGCCTGAACAAAATTTTTCTTTGTTCTTCTGCGTTCTTCTTTTGAAATGCAAGCTGTTCCTCTGCCATTTTAACGAGCGATGCTTTATCGCCGGTTTGATTTAATTTTAAAGAAGCTTTTGCAACTTCAAGCGAGCCTTTAAGCGCAGTAAGTTGTCTTTCAATTTCGTTTGAATATAATTTTGCGATTGTGTCTTTAGTGGTAACGACTGAATTTATTTTTAGATCACTTCTAAAAATCAGTCTGACATCATCGCCTCGCTCGAAATTTGAAACCGAGTAATTTTTGCTTAACCCTGATCTATTATCGAATAATCTTGTAAAAATTTGGCCATTATCATTCCTGGCAACTATCCATTCTGAAGCTGGTAATATTTTTGCTCTTGCTGATAAATTAAGCGGGAGATTCACCGGCAGGAAATAAATTACTACGGCAAGTATAATTAAGAATAACAGTAAAGCTGTTTTTTTTACAGAACTCATGCCTGAATATTATATGTTAAAAAATTGTTACCAAATATCGGTAAAAATGAGGATAATTATAAAAATAAATCAATCAAGCAGATTGATTTCGAAAGCAGCTGGGGAGATATGCTGAGATGCTTGTGAAAAAATCAACTGACTTGCGAATTGTTAGCTCGAATTAAAAGCAGGTCAATTAATTAAAAATTTAAATTTTACTCTTAGATTTTCCCTTGCCTTTATTGATAAGATTCCTTAAATAAGCAGTTGAAATTTTAAGGATTAGTATGAAAAAAACAGCATTCCTCTTTGCACTTATTTTAATAATTTATTCAAGCCAAATTTTGGCTCAAAACACCTATGAATTTTTGCGGGTTGATAACAGCGCTAGATCCGGAGCACTTGCAGGAAGTTACACTTCCAACAATGATGATGCTGATGTTATATTTTATAATCCTTCCGGAATAGGATTATTAACGGAGCGACCTGTTTCATTTTCATTCGTAAAACATTTACTTGATATTAATCTTGCAAGTCTATCTTACTCGCAGGAGTTTGAAGGCATTGGAAGATTTGGTGCAGGAATTAAATATATCAACTACGGCAATTTCACCGAGGCAAATGAGTTCGGAGCAAAGACCGGAGAGTTTGGCGCTGGAGAGTTTGCTTTTCTAATCGGCTATTCAAATATTCTTTATGAGAATTTTTATTACGGAGCTAACGCAAAACTAATTTACTCAAGCATTGCCGATCGTTCTTCGAGTGCGATGGCGGTTGATCTTGGTCTGCATTATGCAATTCCAAATTCAAATTGGAATTTTGGTTTTGCTGCATTAAATCTTGGCGGACAGATTTCTTCTTATTATAACACTAAAGAGAAATTACCGATTGATGTTGCAGTAGGTGTTTCAAAAAAACTAGCTTATTTACCGCTTAAATTATCAGTGGACTTTCATAAGCTTAACGAAGATAGAGATGATTTTGTTTCGCGGTTGAAAGCATTCACAGTTGGTGCAGAGTTTACTTTGAGTAAGGTTATGAAGCTGCGTTTTGGATATGATAATGAAAAAAGAACGGAATTGAAGATTGGCAGTACTGCAGGCATCGCAGGATTTAACGTTGGGTTGGGGGCAAAGATTTCAAGTTATCAGTTTGATTATGGTTACTCCTCCCTTGGTTTAATTGGTGCACTGCACCGCATTAGTATTTCAACATCATTATAATAGAAGAGGCTGTCATTTGTGGCAGCCTTTTTTTATAATCAACAGGTTCTATTTCAATAGAAGCATTTTTTTAGTTTGAGTAAATTCCGCGGATCTTAGTTGATAGTAGTACACCCCGCTGGGCAATGTAGAATTTAGAATGTATAATTTAGAATGAACTCCTGCATCCTGAAATTCATTTACCAAAGTTTCTATTTCTTCGCCAAGTGAATTGAATATTTTGAGTGTTACAAATTGCCTGCTGCTAATTGTGTATTGAATATTAGTAGAAGGATTAAATGGATTTGGATAATTCTGCTCGAGAATAAATCCACTTACAATTTTTTCATCTTGGACTGCACCAACTGGAAGTATTAACTTTTTCCCAAATAGATTGATATAACCATTAGCACTATCCTCCCAAATAGTATACATACGTTCTCCCAAATATTCAAAACCGACATTACCAGTGGTAGAGACAGGTTTCTTTTTGTTGGTAAAAACTAATGAGTCTTCCGATGCATTTCCGTATGTAAAATAATTCGTACGGACAAAATCTGAATCGTTTCTTGCCAAACGATAAGTAAGTCCTCCATAAATATAAAAGTCATTTGCTTTTTGTAGACCAATTACATTAATGATATCAGTTTGAAGATTTGAAATCTCGCCAGCAGCGGGTGGTTGCACGGGAATCAATTGATTATTTGCGGGCCAGTTTTCCATGTAATAAGTTGTCCTGCCATCGCCGAAATCTGCTTCAACGAAAAACTGCTGATAATAATCATCAATAAAACTGATGTGATATATTTTTCCGGTATCGAGAATAGTAGTAATAAATCCCCATTCATCATCGAATGAATTGCGTTCCCGATACACAATTTGAGTTTGTCCAAGTACATTGTCAACAATAGTTGCAACTGTAATGGCACCGCCATCACTCATGTAAAAACCAGCGGGTGAAGAGTACGTTCCTAAAATACTTTTTTCAAAAACTAGTGAGGTTCTCACTGAGTCGTTTGTAAACTCTGTAAGGTATATTGAACTATCCCGCTGAAATAAAATTGCCGGTAAAAATTGTTCGCTAATAAGAAAATTAGAATAAGTAGTAACTAATGTTAATTCAGTTTCATTTTCGGTTGATTCAGTAATAAGGGATTCATCACTCCATGTATTGCCGACAAAAGTTCGGGTAGTAATATCCTTGTTTCCGTTTTTTAAAGTGAAATAATAAATCCGGATTTTGTCCCAATCAAACATCTGACCAATTGGATTAGTATTTTGCGCAGAGATGGGTTGAAATTCCTGCTGAACAGTAAATTCATCATTATCGTTGTTGTAATTTCCGACAAAGATTAGGCTCGAATCACCCCGATGAACTTCGGCTAAAAAAGTTTTCCCGTCGAAATTATTATCAGGACTTTTAATAAATGACGGATTACTGCAATCAAAATTAAAATTTGTTATTTGAATTGTTTGACTTACCTGGGCAGGGGTAGTTGAAATGATTATCACTAAAAGAACTATTGGAAGTAATTTTTTCATATAAACCTCAACTCTAAATTATTATCATTCAAAACTTCCTGAATTATTTTGACAATGTCAATAATAAATTATGGAGGAATTGGAATAGAAGAGAAATAATGCCTATGTAAGCTAATTCTTTTTAAGTCTTTCGAGATTATTTTCAGCAATTGCGTGTGCATTGCCGTAGTCCCTCATCTCAAGCAGACTTTCGTATTGTTCAATCGCTTTTTCTTTTTTGCCAAGCGTATCGTTTATCTGTGCCTGATATAAAACAGAATAAACAAGAAAGCCGGATTCTTCATCAATATCAACTTTTCGCGAAAGTTCTTCACATTTCTGAAAATAAACCAGCGCGGAATCATAATTCGCATTCACTTTATATTGATAGGCAATATAATAACTGGCTTCTCTTTTGGCTTTTGATGAATTGTATCCAGCCAGATTTAATTCAGATTTATTCCATACATTTCTGAATATAGAATCAGCCTGAGTGTAATTTCCTTTTTTAGCTGCCACCCTCCCGTACCACCTTTCAAAAACAGGATTATCGGGAAAATCATTTGTTAGCTGCTTTGCATACTCCTCTGCTTTGTAAGGGTTTTTTTCGTAAGTGTAATAGAGAGTCATCAGAAAATACCGAGCTTCGTATTTGGCATACTTACCATTTGATGCAGTGTTTGTAAGCTGTTCAATCCCCTTCTGTTTATCACCATCGGGGAAAAAAATCATAAGTGGTTTTATCAACGGATATTCATTCGGAATAACAGATGCGTAGTAGTTATAGATTCCAAAACCGAGTTGGACATCTAAATTATTTGGATCAACCTTGTAAGCGTGCTCAACAATTGGCAGTGCTTCCCTGCCGTCATCAGCGGCTTTTATCCAGCTTTCGCGGTAGGCTCGCAATCTTCCACGGAAACCGATAGCCCCTCCTTTAAAAAATAGGGCATCAACATCGTCAGGATTCTTTTCAAGTATCTCATCACATTGATAGATTACATCTTCCAGTTTCTGAAAAAAAATATCATCAAGAGATTCATTATCGGGATTAATCAGAATTTTCCACCAATCAACCATTGCAAGAAAAAACCTGCCTGAAGGTTTATCGGGATAGTCTGCAATTAAACTTCTGAAAGTTTTTACAGCCTCAGTAAATTTAATATTGTAAATTTGTTTTATACCGGTTGTGACTGTCGAATCGTAAGATTGCGCTTGAACTAAAACTGAAAAAACAAATAAAATCCAGATGAAGATTTTTTTCATTTCCTATTCTGAATAAAGTTTGTTGACTAAATAATTTGAAAGCTGATCGGAAGCAATTCTGATTTGCTCCATCGAATCTCTTTCTCTAATCGTTACCGTGTTATCCTGAAGAGTTTGAGTATCAACGGTTATTGAATAAGGCGTTCCAACTTCATCCTGCCGGCGGTATCTTCTTCCAACAGCTCCTTTATCATCATAAAAAACTTTGAAGTTTCTTCGCAAATCAGTTTCAATACTACGAGCGATTTCCGGCATTCCATCTTTGTTTACTAATGGAAGTATTGCTGCTTTGATTGGGGCAAGTTTGGGATGAAATTTTAGCACTGAGCGTACCTCCCCGTTTACTTCTTCTTCATAGTAGGCATCAACAAGAAAAGCCATAAACGATCTGCTTGCACCGGCCGAAGTTTCGATAATGAAAGGAATAAATTTCTCTTTTGATTCTTCATCGAAATATTTTAAAGATTTACCTGAGTATTGTTCGTGCTGTGTTAAATCAAAATTAGTTCTGTTATGAATGCCTTCAATTTCGCCCCACCCAAAAGGGAATTCGTATTCGATATCGGTTGCTTCTTTAGCATAGTGTGCAAGCTTATTTGCAGGGTGGTCGTGATAGCGAAGTTTAGCCGGAGTCATTCCGAGCGATTTGAACCATTCAAGTCTTTCAGCTTTCCAATAGTCATACCATTTTTTATCATCAGATGGTTTAACGAAAAACTGCATTTCCATTTGTTCAAACTCACGTGTGCGAAACAGAAAATTCTTTGTGTTAATTTCGTTGCGGAATGCTTTACCAATTTGTGCGATACCAAATGGAAGTTTTTGGCGTGCAGCGCTTTGTACATTCAAGAAGTTCACAAAAATACCTTGAGCAGTTTCCGGGCGCAAATAAACTACAGCACTGCTTTCTTCAACAGGTCCAATAAAAGTTTTAAACATCAAATTAAATTTGCGTGCTTCAGTAAAAGTATTTTTGTTTCCGCATTGCGGACAATTCAATTCGGCAAGTAAAAGTTTTCCGAGTTGATCATTTTCAAGAATGGTATCAAACAGAGTTTCCTTTTCAGCAACTGAAAAAACTTTTTCATAGAGTACGGTTAAATCGGAATTGGTATTTATAACCTCTTTCAATCCTTCAATAGCTTTTTGTTTTTTCTTATCGGCGAGAGAATCGGCGAGCACATCAACACGAAATCTCGCTTTACATTGCTTGCAGTCAATCATAGGATCAGTGAAGTTAGCAACATGACCGGAAGCTTCCCACACGCGAGGATGCATCAGGATGGAGGCATCAAGTCCTTCAATGTTTTCGCGGTAAGTCATAAACTTCCACCATTCCTCTTTCACATTTTTCAAAAGCTCAACACCAAGCGGACCGTAATCCCAGCAGCCGTTCAAGCCGCCGTAAACTTCACTTGATTGAAATACAAATCCCCTCCTTTTTGAAAGTGAGACTATTTTATCTAAAGTATCATTCGGATTATTCTTTTTCTTTTCGATGACTAAAGCTCCTTAAAATGAGTATTGAAAGTTTGGTGACAAATATAGCAAACAGCCCTGATAATCAGAAGGAGATTTAGCTCTATTAACGCATAAAATTTTTTCCATTTGTTTATTTAATGCCTATCTTTGAAATAAAAATTTCAAAAAAATTATGTTTAAAAATTTACTGCCTAAAGAAGAAAAGTATTTCGAAGACTTTAAGGAAATGATTACTTTCATTGAAGAAATGGCTTCACATACTCACAGTTTATTTTCCTTTAGCCGCATTGAAAAAGATAATTACCTCAAACTAAAACCGCTCGAACATCGCTGCGACGAAATTACCTCACGCATAACTAAGAGATTAAATAAAACTTTTATTACTCCTTTTGACAGAGAAGATATTCTTGCGCTTGTAAAACGTTTAGATGACATAAGCGATATGCTTTTAGGCGCCTGTGCAAGGGTTGAAACTTTTAACATCACAGAGAAGGTTAACCATGCGGATAAACTGGCCTCAATTGTTCACAAACAAGTTACCGAACTCGGCAAGGCAATTCAGGATTTAAAGGTTAAAAGTTTGAATGAACTAAAGACGGTAAAGGACCTCGAAACAGAAGCAGATCATGTATATCAACAAGCTATTAAAGAATTATTCCTCACTGAAACAGACGCAATCAGTTTGATCAAACAGAAAGAGATACTTGATCTGCTCGAAAGAACTTCAGACAGATGTCAATCAACTGCAAATGTTATTCTCGCAATTTTCCTAAAGAATAACTAAGTATGGAATTTGTTTACCTGATTATTATTCTTGCTCTCGTTTTTGATTTTTATAATGGAATGAACGATGCAGCAAACTCAATTGCAACAATTGTATCAACAAGAGTTTTAACCCCTCTGCAAGCAGTTGTCTGGGCAGCGCTTTTTAATTTTTTGGCGGCATTTATTTTTGGAGTCAGCGTTGCTACAACAATTGGGAAAGGAATTGTTGACGTAAATATTGTAGATAACTATGTTGTATTTGCTGGCGTAGTTGGTGCAATCATTACAACAGCCACGGCAACACATCTTGGATTTCCAATTAGCGTTTCTCATGCAATAATCGGCGGCTACGGTGGGGCAGGAATTTTAAAAGCAGGCATTGGTGCAATTATAGTCTCTGGTTATTCTAAAGTTGTGTTGTTTATTTTCCTTGCACCCCTTATTGGAATGTTCATGGCTTATTTCTTTTCTATCGTTACATTATGGATTGTTAACAAGAGGACTCCTCGAAAGGTTGATAAAGCATTTAGGAAGCTTCAACTTGTTTCGGCTGCAGTTTACAGTCTGAGTCATGGTTCTAATGATGCACAAAAAACAATTGGCATAATTTCAGTGTTACTTTTTGCAAATGGAATTCTTGGAGATACATTTTATGTTCCGCTTTGGACAATATTTGCAAGCTATTCGATAATTGCACTTGGAACGCTCGTCGGCGGATGGAAAGTAATCAATACGCTGGGAATGCGAATTACAAAGCTTACCCCGTTTGGTGGATTTAGTGCAGAAACTTCTGCGGGATTAACAATTATTTTTGCAACAATTCTTGGAATTCCGGTCAGTACAACTCACACGATTACAGGAGCAATTATTGGAGTTGGATCTGTTAAAAGCGTTTCAGCAGTTAGGTGGGGTGTAGCTAAAAATATTTTGTGGGCATGGATTCTTACCATTCCTCTATCGGCTGGTTTCGCTATGCTTACTTATTTTATTTCTACAAATATTAAATACTGGTTTTAATCTTTCTATAAAATTCTTATAAGATTTTTTAGTTCATCGTCAATAAAATCATTAATCTTTTTGTGATTTGAATTTAGTCTGCCGTATTTCTTTTTTATTCCGGAAAGTAAAATTTTTGATTGAACCAAATAACTAATAAGATTCAGCCTGCTTTCTTCATTATTATCATACAACTTCAATGCACGAACATGGAATTTTATTGTTTCTGTATCTCCCCTATCAACAGGCCCGGAAATTGATTCAGCAGCAGAATGTTTAATAATATTTCTTAAAGTTGTTTCTGCAATTGGTTTAAGAACTTTGGCAGTTTGACTTTTTAATTTAGTCGGGAAAATTTGTTCAGCCGATAGGAAATTTGCAGAAAGGAAATTCGCAGCAAACACACCACCAATGTGATAAAGGATTTTATCGTGTGAAGAAATCACTATCGGTTTAAGTTTTAATAGTTTTGCAAATCGAAACAATTCTTTTTGTAATTCGACAAAATCTGACTCAATAGCTGTATATGTATCTTTTAATTCAATAATTTTTTTTGAAGGGAATGTTTGCATCAAATGAAATGAAGCAGTTAGTGCCCCTTTTTTCCCCAAGCTTGATAGCTCCTCACTTGTTTTAGCTCCCGATGTATGTACGTAAATAATTTTCTCGAATTGCAATTTCAGTTTTGAAATCTTATATGCAACTTTCCTTATTTGATCATCTGGCACACAAATGAAAATTAAATTACATTTATTTGACAGGTCGGTAAGATTGTCAGAATAATTTCGAACTGTAACTTTTTTCGCAAGAGCTCGTGCTGATTGTAAGCTGAGGCTGATTATGCTTTCAATTTCAAAGTTACTTTTCAATAAGGCTGGGGCAAATGAAAATGCAAACTTCCCGGCGCCAATAATTCCTATTTTTCTTTTTTCTATTTTCAATCAGTCGCCACCATAGATTACTGCGGATAAATACCCGACCACTTCAGATTTATCTCCTGTTTCATCACCGGAATCACTTCGATGAAGCACAATAGAATTTTTATAGCCTTTCATAGAAGCTGTCTTCATCAACGAAACGATTGGACCGCCGCCGCAGGCTTCACATTGCTTCTCATCAAGTGCAGTTTGTAATCCCTCATAGTCAAAATGATTTATTATTTCTTCTACCACAGAATCTAATCTGTCAGCATCAATTGCTGAATAAAAGTGTGACATATCCGAGCTTGCAACAATTATAGTTTTTTCATCCATCGCCTTTGCAAGCCGTTCAGCCAACTCGTAAACAAATATTTTCGATTGATCACCAATTACAATTGGAATAATAGAAAAATCACTCAGAACCGTTTGCAGAAAAGGTATTTGCACTTCGAGAGCATGTTCGAGTTTGTGGCCGTTTTCACCAAAGAAAATATTTTTACTCCCCCCCACAATTACACGCGACATTTCTTTATTCACTTCAACTATTCCGAGTGGAGTTCGATATGCATCTCCAGCATAAATACAACATCCAGGAAAATATTCACGATGCGAGGGTGAAATGATTATCACATTATCAATAGATTTGTCTCTAAGTAAATTATAAGCATAAGCTGCCGTAAGGCCGCTATACTGATAACCGGCATGGGGTGAAATAATTCCAAATATTTTATTTGCAGAAATTTTAGCAACTATTTGAGTTAAATACGAATTAATTTGCGCTGTAAGTTTTATAGGATCATCGGGATAAAAATATCCGGCAACTGCTGCTGGTCGTATTTTCATTGTTTGCTCCTCTCATTGATAGGGCGAATAATAAATTATCTCCTATGGGTTTTTATTTTCACTGAACACTAATGCTGTAAATGTTTTTAATTTTAATTGCCGCTGTTTCCAAGTGTCTGGATGCAATCCTGCTTTTTCACAAAGAGCACTTAAGAATTCTTCTTTATTCATATTGTGTTCTATTGGAACTTGCGGTAACAGAACTGCCTGAAATTCTTCATTAAGAATTAAGCCGTCTCGTCCAACTTCAATTTCATTATAAGAATTTATAGAATGAGGAATTGATAAAACCGAAATTTCAATTTCAATTTCGTCAAGTTCACTTTTGCGAAGTGGTGGAAACCTTGGATCGTGCACAGCAGCATGAACAGCCATTTCGCAAACGGTTTGGAATAGGGGCTGCTCGCCAATGATATTGCCGATGCACCCTCTTAATCTTCTGCGAATAGTTAAAGTAACAAATGCACCGGCAAAGTAATTTAGATTTGGATACTGTGAATAATCAATTTGAAGAAAAGAGGAGCTATCGAATATTGCAGTAATAGAAGATCGTGCTGCAGAAAGTAATATTTTTTTTTCTTCATCGGATAAGTTCATTTCATCCTCGCTATTATTGATTCAGATAATAGACATCAAAACTATTTTTACCTTTTAGTAATAATAAATAATTATCTTTGATAAAGAATGAATCGGAAAGCATCGTTTTCCAATTATCAGCCAAAGTAGTCGTATAATTGATTTCACCAGTTGTCAAATCAATCATTTTAAAATTATTGGTAAAAAGATTATTCTTTCCCAAAACATTATAACTGATCAATAAGCTTTCATTAATCGTAATAAATTCAATATTACCAACGACAGATTCATCACTTAAAAGATCATTTAATTTTCCATCATTAATTAATGAAACGCTTTCATTTGGAAACCACTTTTGAGGAAATTTATAAGAGTCATAATTTAATTCGTTATCAGTCAATAGTTTTTTTTCTTCAATAATATGCCTTACAATTTGAGGTTCATCAACGAGCTCGCCGCTTAGAAGATTTACTGCAAAATATTCTCTGGACTCAAATAACTGTCGTATGCAGAATATTTTTTCTTCGCCAATAAAAGAGAAATAATAATCTTCATTGCGCCATAATTCCTGCTGTGAATTAATATCAACAGCTATAATTCCTTTGTGCGCCGGCATGTCCGGTTTTTCGTACTTGTGAAAAAAAATTATGTCGTTATGAATTGCTTCAATACCTATCCAGTATTTTTCATCTAACTGGAAATCGCAAAATATTTTTTGTCCGTTGTTCATATGAAAGCAGGAGAAAAAAACTTGCTTATCGGGTGTTCTCTCTTCAACCACAATTTTATTGCTTATAGTTGGAATAATTCGCCAAATTTGTTTTTCGTTATTATAACTGTAAAGTTTTTGAAGTTTCATTAATTAATACAATTTATATCATTTTATTAATAAATATTTTAGTCGCTACAAAGGTCGAAACATTGCAGTAAAATGACGAAGCATAGGTGCTTCATAAATAATTTTATAACCACGCAATTTGTTTCGGTTTTTAAATACTTCAATTATTATTTCGGTAAGATAATCTATATGACTTTGAGTATAAACTCTTCGTGGAATAGCTAATCGCACAAGTTCCATCATTGCAGGAATTAATTTTTTATTCTCGTCATATTTTCCAAACATCACACTGCCGATTTCAACAGCACGAACCCCACCTTCGAGATAAAGCTCGCAGACAATTGACTGTCCCGGATATTGATCCGCAGGAATATCAGGTAAAAATCTTTTTGCATCAATATATATTGCGTGCCCGCCTGGAGGCTCTATTATTGGAACTCCTGCATTTACGAGCTTTTCGCCGAGATATTCAACACTGCGAATACGATATTCGAGGTAATGTTCATCAAGAATTTCTTCAAGACCCTGTGCAACTGCTTCGAGGTCTCTGCCTGCTAATCCGCCATAAGTTGGAAAACCCTCGGTAACGATTAATAGGTTACGACTTTTCATTGATAACTCTTCATCGTTCATTGCAAGAAAGCCGCCGATATTTACGAGTGCATCCTTTTTAGCGCTCATCGTAACACCATCGGCATAAGAAAATATTTCCTGTGCAATTTCTAATGGAGTTTTATTTTCATATCCTTTTTCCCTTTTTTTAATAAACCAGGCGTTCTCGGCAAACCTGCATGCATCAATAAAAAGCGGGATGTTATATTTCTTGCAAACTTGTTTTGTTTCACGGATATTTTGCATTGAAACCGGCTGCCCACCGCCTGAATTATTTGTAATCGTTATCATGCAAAGAGGAATATTTTCCGCCCCAACCTTTTGAATAAAAAACTCAAGTTTCTCAACATCCATGTTGCCTTTGAAGTCTGCACGCATTTCAGGATGTTTTCCAACCTCATTTAATAGATCAACAGCTTCGGCACCGGAAAATTCTATGTTTGCTCTTGTAGTATCAAAGTGTGTGTTGTTCGGGATGTACTTGCCTTTTCCTCCCACAATCGAGAAAAGAATTTTCTCGGCTGCTCTTCCCTGATGAGTTGGAATAATAAATTTCATGCCGGTTATCTTTTTAACTGCAGCCTCAAATCTGTAAAAACTTTTGGAGCCGGCATAAGATTCATCACCATCCATTATCCCCGCCCATTGTTTAGCACTCATAGCAGAAGTCCCGCTGTCAGTAAGAAGATCGATTAAAATATTTTCGGCATGAAGCATAAAAGGATTGTAGCCTGCTTCTTTTAATAATGCTTCTCTTTCGCTGCGGTTGGTAAATTTTATCGGCTCGACAGATTTAATTTTGAATGGTTCAATGATTGTCTTCGTTTTCATTATGCTTCCGTAAAGTTATTAATTTTTATAACTCAAATTTAGTGAATCAGCCTAAGTATTGAAGCCGAAATAAAAACTTATTTTGATTACCATTTGTTAAAATTTGATTGCCTTTTGAGCCGACATTAAATAAGTTCGCCTATCATTAAAAAAATAATTTGGAGATCAGATGGAAAACTATGAAGGAACTAATCAAGAATCACAAGTTGAAACTTCTACCGAGCAGGAGTTAAGCCACAGTGATAAGATGATCGGAGTGTTCACAGAGCCGGCAGTAACATTTGAAAAAGTATCTAACTTTCCGGCGAGGACAGTTGATTGGGCTTTGCCAATGTTCATTTTACTGGTCCTTGTGGCTTTATCACAAATATTAATGATGAGCAACAGTGAAATATCATTTCAAATGAAAGAGAAAGCAAGACAGAATATTGAAAAAAGTTTTGCTGATGCTGTTAAAAATGGTCAAATGACACAGTCTCAAGCCGATGAGCAAATTGATAAAATCATGGACCAGATGGAACAAGGCAGGGGTGCAATTGGAATGGTAATACAAACCGTTTCAATTTTTGTTATCGGATTTATTTTCTTCTTCATTATATCAGCAATTTATTTCTTTTTTTCTAAAATAGTGCTGAAAGGAAGCGGTAGTTATTCATCAGCACTAGTTGCAAGCGGATTGACAAGTTATATCTCAATGATTCAAATTATTTTGGCTGCAATTTTAGCTTTGGTATTTGGTAAGCTAATGAGTGATATAAGTATCGCTACTTTCATTAGTGCAGATAAGTCAACCATAACTGGTTGGTTCCTCGCAAAACTCGACCCTATTTCTATTTGGGCATATATAGTTGTTGGTATTGGATTAGCGAAGATGTTTAGATCAAAAAGCACGATAAATTATATTATCATGGTCTTGCTTGTTTGGATTTTGGGTAGCTTAATATTCTTCGCTATTTCTAAGGCTGTACCATTTCTTAGTTTTCTAAATGGTTAATTAAAAATGTAGAGACGTAGTTCGCTACGTCTCTACATAATTGATTGAGGATCAATGTCGTAAAGTATTCTCACATCTTTGTAGCGAGATCGTTTGTTGAATTCCACTAATGAATTCAGGATTGCCGTGCGCAGTATTTTTCCGGCAGGATCTGTTTTACGAATGCTTTTAATTACAAGTTGAAACCTGTACAACCCTTTTAATCTTGCAATCATTGCAGGTATTGGGTGAGTGATTTTTAACTGCCTGCTGTAGGCAATTAGATATTTGTAAAAATCATTAATAGCACCTTCAGCTTTTTTTAAATCCATATCTTTAGTTTCAATCAAAGCAATTCTTGTAAAGGGTGGGTACCCAAGTTTTTCTCGATCAAATATTTCTCGTTCATAGAAACCTTTATAGTCAGTATGCAAAACTTTTTGAAGCGTAAAATTTTTTTCATTTTGAGTTTGGATTACAACTTCACCTTCAACCTTACTTCTTCCGGCTCTGCCCGCAACCTGAGTGAGCAATTGGAAAGTTCTTTCGTCGGCACGAAAATCAGGAAGCCACAAAGTTGTCTCTGCAGAAATTACTCCCACTAATGTTACACGTGCAAAATCTAATCCTTTCGAAACCATTTGTGTACCAACAAGAATGTCAATTTCACCTTTGCTGAATTCAAGAAGAATTTTTCCTAAAGCATTTTTTTTAGAGATTGAATCAGAATCAACTCTTTTGATTTTTGCATTTGGGAAATAGAACTGCAGCTCGTCTTCTACTCTTTCCGTGCCAGCCCCAAAATATTTTAACGAAATTGAGCCGCAGTGCGTACAGGCAGGCGGTGTTTTCTTTTCCAAGCCGCAGTAGTGACATTGCAAAATATTTTTATTAATATGATAGACCATCGGGACTGAACAATTATCACATACTTCCAACTCGCCGCAGTCTTCGCAGTAAAGTTGAGTTGAGAAACCCCGTCTGTTTTGCAGAATAATTACGCCTTCTTTTTTCTTCAACCTTTGTTCAATGTGATCGAGAAGAATTTTAGAGAAGACATTATCCATCTTTTTCTTTTTTCTTTCAACAGCTACATTCACAAGTTTGATCGCAGGCATTTTTGCATCATCAATTCGTTCAGGCAATCCTACTAATTTAAACTTCCCAGTAATTGCATTATACATACTTTCGATGGAGGGAGTAGCAGAGCCTAATACAACAGGACAATTATTTATGCTTGCAAGAATAATGGCAGCATCCCGCGCGTTGTATCGTGGGATTAAATCTGTTTGTTTATAGCTTGCATCGTGTTCTTCATCTACGCAAATCAATCCGATGTTTTTGAGCGGTGCAAACAATGCCGAACGAGCACCGACAACGACCCTGGATTTTCCCCTTAAAATTCTTCGCCACGAATCAAATCTTTCACCCAAAGACATTCTACTGTGAATTACCGATACGGTATCACCAAAATTATTAAACAGTCGAGAAGTCATTTGCGGCGTAAGCGATATTTCGGGCACTAGTATCAGTACAGTTTTTTTTGCGGCAAGTGCAGTTTTTGTCAACTCAATATAAACTTGTGTTTTGCCGCTTCCTGTAACTCCATGAAGCAAGTAGGTTTTAAATTTTTCGGAATTAATTTCGGAACTGATTTCATTGACAATATCATATTGCTGATTGGTAAGTTTCAGTTTTGTATGTTCTTCCTTATAATACTCCGAATAAATGCGCTCTATTTCTTTATCGAAGACAGCGATAAGATTTTTTTCGACAAGTGAATCAACAGAAGATTTTGAGGCATCAGCTTTTTTAAGAGTTTCCTGCAAGGGTAGTGGTTTTCCTTTTGCAGATATTAATTCGAGAAGGATTTTTATTTGCTTTGGTGATCTGCTTTCAATTTCGGGCAAATAAGAGTAGATTTCAGCAAGCGGCAGATTCAGTTTGATGTACTTAACTGTCTTTTCTTTGACTCTTGCATTTTCCAATTCATCAATAATAGTTATTGCTCCTGCGTTTTGAAGGGTTCGAAGGGACGAATAAATATTTTTTTTGTTTATCGATTTTTGAAGATAAGTCAAGCTAATTTCTTCACGCTCAGAAATTACTTTAAGTATTTTGGCTCGTGTAGAGTTTTTATTTTGTTCTTTCTCTAGAAGCTGGATAGTAAATTTCTTATCAATTAGAATTCTCTTTTTAGATTCAACCTCGGTACCCTGAGGAACAGCTAATCGCAGTGCTTCTCCTAGTGATGATAAATAATATTCTGAAAGCCATTCATAAAACTTCAATGACTTTTCATCAAATACAGGAAGTTCATCAAGTACATCTATTATCGGTTTTATGTTTTCAATCTTGTCTGCTGTTAATACTGCCTTAACGATAAATCCTGTTATTGTTCTTTTACCAAATGGTGCGACTGCACGCACTCCAACCTGGATAAAATCTTCAAGCTCATCCGGTACGGAGTAGGTGAATGTATTTCTGAAAGGCAGGGGAAAAACTAATTCAACAAACATTATTTTTTCGTTGGATAGAAAGGTGCCAGTTCACGGTAACTTCCTTCTTCAAATGGATTACTTAGCATTTCAAACTGTAGTGTTTTAAATGATTTATCCCAGACAATTCTTTTGTACTGATCTGTGATAAATATTTGTCCGTTCGTTGAGACAATTGAATCTGAAGGTTCGAAAGTAATATAATAGAATCCATCAGCATACACCATCCCTTCAACTTTGCCAATTTCATCAAAGCGGTACGCTCCTTTTCCATTTAATTTCCCATCCTCCACAAATAAATCGCGGGAAGAAATAAACTTTCCTTCATTATTCATATCATCAATAAATTGCTGACTTCCAAGTATAGTTTCAAATAGTGCCGTTTTGTCTTCTTCAAATGCTTCATCAGTTTCTGCATCAGATCGGATATCATTGATTTGAATTTTCACCTCACCGCTGTTTTCTGTAAACATGGTTACTTCGTAGGATACAGTGTTGAATTGAAGACAGCCGGAAAATATTGTACTGCTAATTATTATTGAAATTAAAATTAAAGAGTGTTTCATATAATTTCCTTTTGATAAGAGTTTAGTTTTCATTTATTCAAATATCAGAATATTCGAAATAGAATTATATTTTATTTTATGCTTTCAGAAACGCAGCAAGTTACAATTTTACAATTTAGAGAATTACATTAAATTACACCATTTTCCAAAAGCGTAATAGTTTGCTCATTTGTATTTAGTTTTACATTGATTCCGACTGGCAAGGTAAATTTATCTTTCACGTGTCCGAATGACATTCCATAAACCACTGGTATTTTCAAATTGCTAAATCTATCCTGCAGGACTTCCATCAAATTAAAGGATTTTTCAAAGGAAGGGTTATCTAATTTTGATTCACAATTCCTAAATATTCCCATTGCTACACCTGCGGCATTATCAAACTTTCCTGCTTGAATCATTTGAGTCAGCATTCTATCGATGCGGTAAGGCTCTTCTCCGATTTCTTCAAGAAATATTATTTTATTTTTTGTTTCGATGTCGAACTCAGTCCCGATAAGTGAAACAACAATGGAAAGATTTCCGCCTATTAAAATCCCCTTCCCTTCTCCATTCGCTAAAGTTGTGACTCCATAAATATTTTCATCTTCGCTGCTTGCTGAATTTATGAGTACAGTATCTTTTTGAGGATTGAGTAATACTTTATCGAAATATTCTTTTGTAAAATCATTAAATGTTGAAGTGGCAACAGGACCGTGAAATGTTATCAAGCCTGTTTTCTTGTATATCCCGAGATGAAGAGCTGTGGCATCGCTGTAACCGATAATTGCTTTTGGGTTGGACTTTATAACTTCATAATCTAACAAAGGCAGAATACGTGCACAGCCATAGCCGCCGCGAGCGCAAATAATTCCATTAACATCCTCCCGTTTAAACATATCCATCAAGTCATTTGCACGTTCTGCATCAGTTGCAGAAAAATATCCATTTTGTAACAGCAGTTTACTCGAATAAACAACATTGAAACCAAGCTGCTGAAGATTATCAATTGATTGTTGAAGCTCCTCTTCAGTTATGTAACTGCCGGGAGTAACGAGAGCAAGAGTATCGCCTTTACTTAATTTCGCAGGCTTGATGATAGGGTATGTACCTACCTCCTTTAAAAAGGAATTTCCAATAAGCGGAACTGTAAAAACGGCAGCAACAGACTTTTTCAGAAAATTTTTTCTGTTCATTCCCTTCTCTTTAGAATTTATTTCCAATTAATTTATCAGAACAGAAATTAGAAAATATTATAAAGTATTACTTGCCAAATTGTATCAGTAACAAAACAATAGTTGCTGCACTTGCTACTATACCTAAATAAGTTCCAAACCGCGATACATAATAATTGAAAGAATGTACAGGAACACGGGGTATATAAATAAAATCACCCTCCTCAATATTGTATATATCTTCTGTAATCGGCAGCCATTCTCTGCTGTTGGCTTTAATGAGCATTACTTCATCATCAGCGTATTCACCAAGTCCGCCAGCTTTATCAACATAGAAATTATAATCTGCATCAGGAATAAAAGGAATTTTCCCCGGGTTAGGAACTTGTCCAAATACGTACACGTTGTGATCCTGCTGCGGGATAAAAATAACATCACCATCCTTGACTAAAAATTTTGATTCAGGAGAGCTTTCTTCATAAACTTTATTGAAATCTATAGCAGCACCCTCGGTAAGCACTCTTAATTCATCCTCGAGATAAAAATATGTTGTATCAACTTCCGTAAGATTAGACATACGAACCATCATCTTGGATTGTAAATCAACCAAGGCGTTAAAGACTTTTTGCTGATTTTCTGTGTAGAAATCTTCAGTCTTGAATCCATATAACTTTTGCATAAGAAATGTTATACTGTTTCCTGTAAATAACTTTGCTCTATTTAATGAAGCACTGTTTGTTAATCCCCCTGCCTCTTCAATAATTTGCCTCAGGGGTAAACCAGTTTTATTAATTGGGATTAACCCGGGTGAATTTACCTCACCAAGAACGAGAACATTAAAATCTCTACGCTGCGTTTCATCAGAGTAAATAACAATATGATCGCCTCGTTGTAATGGGTAATCGAGGTTCATTCCGGTATCAATTTTTTGTAATTCTGTTCCATCATAAGAAAGCCGGCGAATTTCATAACGGAGTACTTTATCGTATGCTTTGTTTAATCCAAGGGCAAGTTCAATAGCGTCAGAAATTTTATCCCCGTCAACAAAAGGATATTTGCCTGGTTTATTTACTGCACCGCTAATTGAAAAATAATTTGTTTCAAGATCCATTGGTTCGAATAACAGCACATCATCATTCTTGAGGTAGGGGTTATTGATAAAATCTCCGTTTACTCTGAACTTTAATAAATCAAGCTTCAATACTTCCCCGTTCACTCGTTTTAAAGTAATATTTCTAAGTGAATAATTTTCAAGTTCCTTCTTCAACTTTAATATCTCTTCAGGGTCGTTTGTAATTCGCAGTGACTTTTCTTTTGCTTCATTATAAATTCTTGTAACGAAGGCATCAACACGCTCGGTGATTAATGCAGGGAAAGATCCAGTGACCAAAAAACTTCCTCCGATCGACACATTTAAAGATGAATTATTCAAAAATAAATTTGAATTATCGTTTGTGGAAATCTGAGCATAAGAAATGTTTATAATAGAAATGAATAAAAAAGTTTTAAGAAGAATTTTCATTTAAGTCTCTGATTTAAGTGTCTAATTAATATTTTCATACTGTAGTGAATAATATTTTCTGTATTCGCCGTTGATAATGCGTTCCCACCATATTTTATTTTCGAGATACCAATCGATTGTTTCGCTGATTGCAGTTTCAAAAGAAAATGCAGGTGTCCAGCCAAGCTGTGTCTTCATTTTAGTTGAATCAATCGCATAACGTCTGTCGTGCCCGGGACGATCTTTTACGAATTGAATAAGCTCCTCCGATTTATTTAATTTTTTCAAAATTAATTTAACAATTTCAATGTTAGTCTTTTCATTATTTGAACCAATGTTATAAACTTCTCCAACATTTCCAAATTCAAATACTTTTCTGATTGCAATATTATGATCAACAACATAAATCCAATCCCGCACATTCATCCCATCACCATAAACAGGCAGCTTTTTGTTATTGAGCGCATTGATGATCATCAGCGGAATTAATTTTTCAGGGAATTGATAGTATCCGTAATTATTAGAACAACGAGTGATCACAACCGGTAACCCAAAGGTATGATAAAATGATAACGCCATCATATCTGCCGAAGCCTTGCTTGAACTATAAGGACTGTTTGGTGAGAGATTGCTTGACTCTGTAAAATAGCCTTCAGCACCAAGACTGCCGTAAACCTCATCTGTGGAGACCTGAAGAAATTTTTCAACTTCAAATCGTTTTGCATTTTCAAGAAGTACGTTTGTTCCTATTACATTAGTCTGGAAAAATATTTTCGAACCAAGAATACTTCTATCAACATGTGACTCGGCAGCAAAATTTATTACAAACTTAATCTTATACTTTTCAAATATATATCTAACAAGGTCGCTATTACAGATATCGCCTTTTATGAAGTGATAATTCTTATTCGTCTCCACTAATTTTAAGTTTTCAAGATTTCCGGCATAGGTCAGCTTATCAAGATTTATAATATTGTACTCATCAGTATCGTTTAGAATATAATTGAGAAAATTACTTCCGATAAATCCAGCTCCGCCTGTTACTAATAAATTTTTCATAAAGTTTTAATAAGAAAAAAGTCCAAGGAATATTCCCGCCTGAATGTATAGATGATTGCCGTTTATGTCCGATGGAACATCTGAAAGTTCCAATCCATTTTCAACTTCCCAGGTATCGCCAAGTGTAAAAGAATAACCGGCACCAAGTCTTACTGCCGCCAGATAATAAATTGGAATTTCTATGTTGATAGTTGGATTTAGCATAAAAAAATTATTTACTAACCTTCGGCTGTAGTTTGATGAAGAAGAAGTACTACTGATTTCATTTATAATCTCGCCCCAAGAAAATACTCCGCTATTTTTGAACAACTCAATCTGGTAGCTTCCGCCTCCAAGCAAAAAGCCAAGTGAAACTCCAAAGTTCTTAATAAAAGGTAAAGTGTATTCAATAGAAACACCGCCGCCGCCGATGGAAACAATTGACTCTCGTTTTTCATTTCCAATCACAGTTTCTTCGGAAGTTGAGCCGCCGAACCCCATTCCACCAATTCGTAAATTGGGGATAAACCCGATATAAACGAAACCAGAACCGCCGGAACTATAAAATCCTGAATTTGTTAGTTCGGGAAAGTTTGCCGATAGCAAAGCTTCATTCAAAGAATTAGTATTAACAAAATTCCACGTAGCAAGGTAACCCCCGCCTACGCCAAATGGTGCGTCAAACATTTTGCTTCCTTGAGCTTTCAATAGAGTGATCGGGAGCAAAAATAACAATATCAATAGTAATGATTTCTTCATAATCTTTCTTAAGTTATTGATAAATTTACCAAAGCACTTTAGAAATTCCAATTCTATCCTTTTGGTATTTCAATAATTGTTTTAAAGATTTTAGACTTAATTGAATTTAGAATAACTTTGAAAATATTAATCACCGGCGGCAGCGGATTACTTGGTCAGTATCTGAATAAATCTCTTTCCCTCAAAAATGAGATTCTCACAATCTATAATTCGAAAACAGGAAATTGTACTGATTATAATTCAGTACGGGGAAATATAATTAATAAAAAATTCATTTATGAAATTTTCAAAAAATTCAAACCGCAAATAGTAATTCACACCGCTGCAATCACTAATCCTATCTTAACCGAACAACATAAGTCTGCAGATTACGAGCAAGTGAATGTTTATGCAACTGAAAGGATCGCTCAGCTATGCGCTGAGTTTAATTCAAAATTAATTTATACATCCACAGATCTTGTTTATTCAGGTAATGAAGGGTCAATGCTGAAAGAGGATGCTGAACTTCGACCAATATCTGTTTATGCTGAAACAAAATTAAATGGTGAAAAAAAAATTCAAATTACTTTTGATAATTATATCATCCTTCGAACAGCACTTCTATTCGGGTTCGGGTTAAATCATTCAAAAAGTTTTTTTGATAAAATGTTCGATAATCTTTCACAAAATATTCCCATAAATTTATTTAAAGATCAGTTTCGCACTCCATTAAGCCTATTTGAAGCTGCGAGGATGATCTCTGAAATTGTTGAACTTAATATTAAATCAGAAACAATAAACTTTGCCGGGCTAAATCGAATCAGCCGTTTTGAGCTTGGAGAATTACTTTGTGAAGCAAGTGGTTTTAATAAAAATCTTTTGAAGGTGATATCAATGAAAGAAATTCCAAATTATCCGCAAGTAATAGACGTTTCATTAAACACCGATAAACTTAAATCGCTTGGTATCAAATCAAAGTCTATTGAGGAATGTCTAACGGAGATGATATCGGAGCGGCTAAATAGTTGAGATGATAAGTAAGTTATTTCACACCGGCAGAGTTTACATCAATTGATCGAACGACTATAATACCTGTGTGCTTCTTAACTTTTTTAATGTATTCCGAGATCGGAAATTCAGAAATTTGAACTTTAGAGCCGACAACTGGGGCGTGAAGTAAATGAATTTTACCATCCCCCATTCTGATTGCAAGTCCAACATGACCGATATCCAAGCCTTCAATATTGGTAGTGAAAGCAATGATATCGCCGTCATTTATTTTTTCATCCGCTTCCATAACCGAGTTCCTTGGAATGAAATAATAAAAACGTTTGCCGATTTGTTCTTCCTGAATTTTTATTAACGAAATAAATTCTTCGTTGTCTTTCAATTGAGAATAGCTGTTTGGATGAGTTGACATATAATTTACATCAAATGAAATGGGTTCACCGCCAATTTCCTTAGTCATATCAATTACAATATTTTTTTCAGCGTTGTTGTAAATCCAATCAGAAAAATAATGCAGGCGCGAGGGGTACTGATTTATTTCGCCATTCCTGTAACGAATGAATTGTAATTCTGCAAGATAATCTTCAAATGTAGTTTTGTCTTTTTGAATACATCTTGAAATTGCAATAACGTTTTCGATGAATGTTGTACAATCAAACGCAGATAAATTGATCACCAAATTTTCATCACTTGAGCTTTCGAGAGTTGAGGCTTTATAATCAGTGCCGAGAAATGATTTTGCTACTTCGATTATTATTTCGTTGATCGGTTTTTGAGAAAGAGATTTTTCTAAGGCGAGACTGAATTTAGAATTACAAACCTCAACATCGAATTCAGAAAATACCTGCGCCGATAAATTAACCGAAATAAATAATAAAAATATTAACAACGGAACCTTAGTAAATTTCATTTTCTTACATCGTTGTTCGGACAATAGATTTTCCGTCAAATAATATCGTCGTCAGTTTGGACAGCAGCATACTCCTGAATCTGTCTTTGATGGGCTAAGTTTTCGAAGCGCGCATATTCTTTAATGAATGCTAATCTCACTTCGCCCGTAGGACCATTTCGCTGCTTGCCAATAATTACCTCAGCAATCCCTTCGGTGGGAGTTTTATTCTCATCATCAAAATTTTTAATTCCGTTTTGTTCAGGACGATTTAAAAATATAACGACATCTGCATCCTGTTCAATCGAACCCGACTCGCGTAAATCTGAAAGCAGTGGACGTTTGTCAGTTCTTGTTTCCACCGAACGATTTAACTGTGATAAAGCAAGTACAGGAATATTCAACTCTTTAGCGAGTGCTTTAAGTGAGCGTGAGATATGAGATATTTCCCGTTCTCGTGATTCCGCATTTGACGGTCCCTGCATCAATTGAAGGTAGTCAATTACAATTAGACCGATATTTTTTTCGCTCTTTAATCTCCGGGCTTTCGCTCTTATTTCAAGAACAGTTTGAGAAGGGGTGTCGTCAATATAGATCGGTGCGTTAATTAATTTATGTACGTTCTTACTTAGTTTTCTTCCCTCCTCCTGCGGAAGTTTTCCGGTTCGAACTAAGTGTGCATTGAGTCTTCCTTCGGCGCAAAGCAGACGAATGATCAATTGCATTGTAGACATTTCCAAACTGAAAATTCCAATTGGAACCTGATGATCAATTGCAGCATTGCGTGCCAATGACAGTGCAAGTGCGGTCTTGCCCATAGAAGGTCTTGCTGCAATAATTATAAGATCGGATTTTTGTAATCCTCCGAGCATTTCATCTAATTCATAAAAGCCTGTGGGAACGGAAAATTTTTGTGTGGATGATGAATGAATTGCTTCGATATATTCAAGAGCTTCGCGGACTGCTCTATCCATTGACTTGAAGGATGTTTTCAGATGTGATTCTGTTATTTCAAATATTTTTCTTTCAGCCCGGTCTAATATTTCAAATGCATCATCAGTGCCGGAATAAGCTGCTTTTGCAATTTCGTGTGAGCTTGAAATTAATCCTCTTAAAATTTCTTTTTCCAATAAAATTTTTGCGTGGAATTCGATGTTGGCAGCTGAAGAAATATTTTGTGAAAGTTTGCTGAGATAAACTGCCCCACCGACGTCCTCTATTTGTTCTCTCTTCTTCAGTTCCTGATAAAGAGTTACTGTATCAATTGGCTCGCTTGATTCGAACAGACTGACCATTGCCTCGAATATCAGGCGATGGGCTTTGAGATAAAAGCTGGTAGGTGTGAGTAATTCCAATGCTTTGGGGACGGCTTCTTTTTCAATCAGCATTGCGCCGAGCACGGACGCTTCTATTTCCGGAGCAGCTGGCGGCTTTACGTCTGCGGGAATGAGTTTATCAATTTCTGATGATATATGGTTTTTTGCTTTAGCCAATTACTTTAAATTTCTTTCGATTTAGTACATTTAAATTTCGCCGATGATTCGGGGTTCAAATATCGTATAAAAATTGTTCAATGTAAATAATACGGAAAGCAATTTACAATTAAGAATTTACAATGATCAATAATGTCTTGTTGAAGTTCTTCCAATTCCACCTTTTAAGATTCCATAAAAATTGATGCGTGTTCAATCGTCATATACTTACCGCAGACTCACTTATACGATAGATAAAATTATTTTTATAATATTTGTCGGCTAAAGTTGCTGTAACAAACACATTTTACGGAAGTTCATCATACATTTTACGGAAGTTCATCATACATTTTCCGGAATTGCTTCACATCTTCCCAGCAGCCTTTTTTCCAATTTGGATTTCGCAGCAGTGCTGCCGGATGATAGGTAATCATCACTTTAATTCCTTCATAAAGAAAAACTTTGCCGCGCATATTTATCAGCGAGTCTTTCTTTTTTAACAAGCCTTGGGCGGCGGTTAAACCAAGACATAAAATTGCTTTCGGTTTTATCAGTTCGATTTGTTTTTTTAAATAGGGAATACACGTTTCCATTTCAATGGGGGTAGGTGTACGGTTTTCGGGCGGGCGGCATTTTACTATGTTTCCGATATAAACTTCATCGCGCGAAAAATTGATTGCTTTTAGAATGTCGGTAAGTAACTGCCCTGCTCTGCCGACGAATGGAAGTCCCTGCTTGTCCTCTTCGGCGCCAGGTCCTTCGCCGATTACCATCACATCTGCGTTGTTATTGCCGGAGCCGAAAACAAATTTGTTACGTCCTTTGTGAAGATCGCATTTTGTACAGTCGCAAATAAGTTTGTTTAGTTCATCAAGAGAGATGGAATCGCTCCAAGGCTCTTTTATTGCATTAAATATTTCTACTTGAGGTTCTTTGACTTTAGAGGGGGCGGCAGGTTTTGGCAATTCGATTTTTTCGGCAGTTGATTTTTTGATTTTAGATTTAGGTGTCTCGTAAACTATTTCAGTTTTTCTTTTTAGGTTATCCTTAGAAGCAAAAAGTTCATCACCAAAAATTTCTTTTTGAAGTTCCAATGAGCTTATTAGAATTTCTTTTTGGTTTTGATTCATACTGATGATGAATTTGAAATGTTATTAATAATTTCAGAAAGAATTTTATTGGCTGCGGAAAATTTAGACATCAGCGGAAGCTTTACAGTTTTACCTGATTTGTGAAGTACTGTAATTTTATTTGTATCGAATTCGAATCCGCTTTTTTTATCATTCAATGAATTTAGAATTACCATATCAAGTTTTTTATCAATCAACTTTTTCTTTGCATTCTTTAATTCATTATCCGTTTCAAGTGCAAATCCAACTATAAATTTATTTTCCTTTTTAATCGTGGACAGAATATCAACCGTAGGACTAAGCTGAAGCGGCAGTGATTTATTATCTTTTTTAATTTTTTTGCCTGCGATTTTACTAGGTTTAAAATCAGCAACTGCGGCAGACATAATCAAAATGTTATTTGCCGGTAATTCCTTATCAACTGCATTTTTCATTTCGGATGCAGAACGTATGTTGATCAATTTTATTTCGGGATAAAGTGATTGCGAATTCGGTCCTGCAATAAGAGTAACTTCAGCACCTCGCAGCCAAGCAGCTTTTGCTAGGGCAACACCCATTTTGCCGGAGGATCTATTCCCTATAAATCTAACGGGGTCAATATCTTCATAAGTTGGTCCGGCAGTGATTAATATTTTTAGTCCAATTAAATCTTTACGCAAACCGGAAATTATAAGCGAAATAGAATCAATAATTTTCTCTAATTCCGGTAGTCTTCCCATCCCCTTTAGTCCACTTGCAAGTTCTCCTTCTTCAGAAGGCAAAATGTAATAGCCCAAAGATTCAAGTTTAGAAAGGTTTTCCGAGGTGATGGGGTTGTTGTACATATCAACATCTGCGGCAGGGGCAATTATCAAAGGACAGCGGAGTGCAGTAACCAGCGTAGTGAGTGCATTATCAGCAAAGCCGGCAGATATTTTAGCAACAGTATTAATTGTAGCCGGAGCGATGATCATCAAGTCAGCCCATAGTGCATAATCAATATGCCAGGTGGTCATATCAGTCCCGTACTCTTGCGAAACGGGGAACATATTTACGATCACTTTATTTTGTGAAAGAGAAGATAAAGTAAGGGGGCTGATAAATTGAACCGCCGAGGGAGTCATAACAACTTTAACCTCGGCGCCAAGTTTTTTTATTTCTCTTATCAGAAAAGCAGATTTATAAGCAGCTATACACCCGGTTACACCGAGAAGAATTTTTTTCCCTTTAAGAGTTTCGGAATGCATAACATTTAGAACGAAATTCTAAATTATTTTTTATAATCGTACTGGACTTTGCCGGCCAGTACTTCTTTAATACCCTGGATATGAGGTTTGTCCTTTTTCTCATGTTCCAGTGCAATTTTTAGCTGAGCAGGATTTAGAATATCCTCTGCATCGTCATCAGTTGCATTTGAAGTTGGTATTGTACTGATCAATGCCTGAAATTCGATTTTGTTTTCATCATTCAATTGTCTTGCTCTTTTAGAAGCAACAACGATACCTTCGTAAACGTTAGCAACATTTTTATCGAGTTCTCTTAAGTCAATTGGTTCGATACCTGACATATTATTTATTCTCCTTTAGTTAAAAGATTATTTATTAAAATTTTCATTTCGGAAGTAGCTTTGTTTAATTCATTGTTAATTAAAATATAATCAAATTTATCCTTCATACTCAATTCCAATTCTATTCTCTCAATTCTTTTTTTAAGGTCCTGATCAGTTTCAGTCTGTCTTTTCTTAAGCCGATTTATCAACTCTTCTTTAGATGGCGGGGCAATATAAATCAGATATGCTTCAGGGTAAATTTTTTTTATTGACAACGCCCCTTTCACATCAATCTCAAGAAGAATGTTTTTGCCGCTGTTTATATTATCATCTATAAAATATTTGTAAGTGCCGTAATAATAATCGTAAAATTTTTCCCACTCGACAAATTGTTTTTTTTCAATTTTATTTAAGAACTCTTCCTCAGTAATAAAGAAATAATCAATACCATCTTTTTCATTTGCGCGCTTTTTACGCGTTGTGGCAGAAATAGAAAAAACAATTTGCGGAAATTCTGCCAGAGCACTTCTGACAAGTGTGGTTTTGCCGGCTCCGCTTGGTGCTGCAATGACAATTATTTTACCTTTCGGACTAATCAAGCTATTCTATGTTTTGAATTTGTTCGCGAATTTTTTCAATTTCTTCTTTTATCGCTACGGAAGTATGTGTAACTGAAACCGAGAGCGATTTTGAAGAAATTGTATTTGCTTCCCGATTCAATTCCTGACATAAAAAATTAAGCCGCCTTCCTGTTTCATCACTGTGATCGAGGCTTTCGAGAAAATAATTCAAATGACTTTTTAGCCTAACTGTTTCTTCGGTTATATCAACCTTGTCGGCTATTAATGCTAATTCGGTTTTTAATCTGTCTGCATCATAATTAGAATCTTGTAAGAGTGAAGCTATACGTTCTTTTAATTTCGAATGATACTCATTTACTTCGGTGGAGTAAGAGGTTTCTATTTCTTCCACTTTCTGCTGAATGTTTTTAATTCTAGTAGATAAATCCTTTTTAAGAACCTCCCCCTCTTTCCTTTTCATATTCATCATATCTTTGACAGCAGCTTTAATTGCTTCAACAACGATTTTGAATTCGTCATCTGAAAAAGCAGAGTTGTTATTTGAAAAAATTTCGCGGTTGGCTAAAAAGTGTTCGAGTTTAATCTTCTCGGTTAGTTTAGCTCTCTTTTTAATTTTTTTCAGCTCGGTTAAAAAATGTGCAACCTTTGCCTCGTCAATTACGGGAAAGTCGCTTTCGATTCCGTTATTTTTTAATTGAATAAATACATTAACCTTGCCACGCTTAATTCCATTTCGAAGAATCTCACGAATCTCTAACTCACGACTTGAAAGTGAAGAAGGAATTTTCAGGAAAATTTCAAGGAATCTGCTGTTAACACTTTTTATTTCGACCTCGGCAGAAAGTCCATTATTTGTAGCTAACCCTTTGCCAAAACCGGTCATACTGTAAATCATAATTATCTCTAAAATTGAGGGCTAAAATTAAGGATTTTTAGGCAGTAAACAAAGGTAACAATTTTGTTAAAAAGCTTCGCCAATGCCGAAGTGAATCTCGAGATTATCCCAATAATTTTTTTGAAAGATAAAATTTTTATCGGCAGGATCGTAAAGCTTAAATCCAAAATCCAATCTGAAAGGTGCAATTGAAGTATAATATCTGAAGCCAAATCCGGTTGCAAGAGCTACATCATCAAATCTGAATTGCTTATAACCAAGCCACGTATTTCCATAATCAAAAAATACTGCAGCACCGATGCTTTCTAATAATTTGAATCTTAACTCGGCTGAACCTTCGAGAAGGAAAGTGCCGCCTTTAACGTTAACTCCATTTATGGAAGGAAGTAAAATAAGCGGTGTACCTCTCGGAACTAATTGATTTGCACGCCAGCCTCTGACTGAGTTACTCCCCCCTGTATAAAAAGTTCTGTTTAGTGGAATGTCAAGGTAATCACCAAAAAATGTTTGTAGGTAACCGATTTTTTCCTTTACGGCAAATATGGTAGTACGTTTTTGATTTAAAGAAAAGTAGAAGGATGTGTTAGCCACAATTTTGTAAAAAAGTGCACCATCGAAAACCGAACCTGATATTTTTTTTAGAATATACGGAATAGAATTCGCCTCTTCTAATTGAATGGAAAGATTATATCCGTCAGTAGGAAATAAAATATCATCAGTGTGTGATCCGCCGAATTCCGTGCCTATGGCAGAAATTAATCTATTGGCAAAAGTAAGATTTAGCGTACGGTAAGTTTCATTACTGATTTCAACATTATACGAAGTATTTAAAAAATTAATGAAAGTATAATGCGGCAATTCAAATTCAAAAATTAATTTTGAACCATAGATAGTATTATTAAAAGTTGCTTGTTTATTTATTGTTGCATAAAACTCAAGTTTGCCAAAAATAGGTTTTCCAAAAAGAAACGGCTGATCAATGCTAAAGCGAGAATCGAGATAGCCGAGCAAAGTTGTATCGCGAAACGAAAATCCTTGAATAAGATTTCCGTAATCAATATTAAAAATATCCTGTACACCAAAAGTGGTACTAAGTGTTAATTTCCGTGCGCGACCAAGAAAATTTTTCCTGATGTATGACGCACCAAGTCCAATATTAAAAGCACTCTGCTGATTGTTCATAATTATTTCGGGCGAAAGTTCATTCATTTTTCCGATGGAACCATCCAGTCTTAGCGGTACCCGATCACCAATTTCTTTTTCATCCAATGATGTAAAAGTGAAAGAATTAAAAAGTCCGGTTCTAAACAGCCGGGACTGACTAAGTTTTAATTTTTCAAGACTGTAAAATTCGTTACTTTTAATTCCAGCAACTTCTCTTAGTAATTCCTCACTTACTTCAGCTTGACCTTCTCCGGTAAGGTTTACAATAACTGTATCTATTACAAATCTTAACCCCGGGCTAAAATAAAGATCTAAATCAGCTCTGTTTCTCAGAGTATCTTTATGAATAATTGAACTGTCAAACACTGCGTTTTTATATCCCGAATTCAGCAGATGAACAATCGAATTAGAAATTTTTTGCTGAACATTTTCCTGAGAATACCTTTTGGTTGTATCAACCACTATTTCATCCCAGAATGGATAAAGAATGGGATCAGGCACTTGCTCTAAACCAAATAAATTAAGCTTGCCGAATAAAGCGGGCTGCCCCTCCTTTATAAGGAATCTAACATCTGCTGTACTATCAACAGAATCGATAGAGTAAACATAACTGACCGAAGTTTCAAAAAAACCATTTACTAAATAGAAAGACGAAATTGCTCTGAGATCAATTGAAAGATTAGCTGTGTCTAAATAAACGGCTGAAGAGCCAAAGGGGGTGAATGAATCGAGAAACTTCCAGAACCAGCTGGGGCTTTCTTTTGATTCGATAACTGTGAATAACAATGAAGACGATAATTTTTCATTCCCCTCAAAGCCGATAGATGATAATTCATACTTGCCGGCTTCCTGAGCCAATAGTATTGAGGAAATGAAAATAATTGAAAGAATTACTATAAGCTTAAAAGTCATTTTTATTTATTCATTCCCTATTAACTAAATGACGGTTAGTGGATCTCATACTATTTAATGTCTTCACTTAAAGAAAGAGAAGGAAAATCTTTCTTAAACAAACCAACAAAAAAAGCTTTCAGCGGAGTACCTTCAACATTACTGGAAAGAGACAATGAATTGTTGCTGCGCTCGGAAAGCAAGTGCGCTGAATAAATTTCCTTCGCGCTTAAATCAATAATGTAAGAGTAAACTTCACCCCCTCCACTTCCGAAAAAGTATGATTTAGAATTGTAATAAATTAACTCGTGATTGAATCCTTTCATTTTTATTTTATCAATAAGGCATTCTTTCAACGAGCCGTCGAGCAGTTCTGTCTCGAAAGTTTTTTGAAGCTTTCCTTCAACAACAGAAAGTAAGTAAAATTTTATCCCCCATTCTGAAGGATTTGAGAACTCAGATGCTACACCCACCTCAACTGATGAATCAGGTAAGAAATTTCCTTTCACTGCAAATTTTACATTATCGCCGATTACATTTTTTGCCTGCTCTAAAACAAAAGCAGGTTTATCTAAATTTTCAATAAAGGCTGGGTCTTCTTCCTTATCACTGCAAGCTGTAATAAGCATTGCAATTATTCCGCAAAGAAGAAAAATATATTTTCTATTTAATAACAACTTTGGTCCCTTTCTTAACTACTGAATATAACTCATCAATATTTTCATTGCTCAAAGCGATAGATCCATCTGTCCAATTATAAACAAAAGGCAAATTTTTGAAAATAAAATTAAGCCTCCCGATTCCGTGAATGCCTATATTGCCGCCTAAAATTTTACTGAACGGAGTGCAGTCCCCATAATAATAATTGAATTTAATATCCTCAAATTCTTTCAGCGAGATACTTCCTCTCCTTAACGCCTCCTCGGCATCTTCAAGATTTGGATAATTTATTCTAAAAAATTTGTGATACTGACTTGCGGTATCAATGCTGCAGATTTTATAAACGCCGATGGGAGTGCTTCCATCACCATCAACTTTTTTTGGTTCTTTTACATTTCTTCCGAAGGACGCTTTGTATGTTTTTACTAAGGTTGTATCATCAAATAAAGACAAACTGAATGCGCTTCTATCAATTACGATGATTACTTTTTCAAATTCTTTTATTCCTTTAAGCGCCATAGCTTCTTTAAGAGTAACTTCTCTCAAGTTTAAAATTATTCCATATACCACTACCCCGACAAGAAAAATCAGAATGCTTAAGATCATAAAACTGATATTTTTGATAACCCTAAAGTCTATCATTTAATAAATCCTGTCATTCGGTAATTACGGTGTATTATCTTAAATAAATTTTATAGTTCAAATTAAAGAAAAGGCAGAATATTTGGGAGTAAATAAACGAATTAAAATACAAGTGCTTGTTTTTTCGGGATATAGAAACTGAAGCCGGTTGTAACAACCTGGTTTTATTTAATGCATTTTTTTTACTCTTCTTCTAAGGCACAGTTTATTATCTGTATTATTTATTTACGATTCGGTAAGTTTTGATGAAGCGTTTGTACCTTTTTTACCGACGCTTATTTGCAAATTTATTTTTCCTTTGAATTTAGTAAAATTTGCGGGAGGGGAG
>DAOLIQ010000028.1:0-34267 GCA_035328465.1 Ignavibacteriaceae bacterium
TATTAAATTATTTTTTTAAATACTTTTTAAATGTTGGGACAAGATCTAGTTGTTCCCATGTAAAATCTTTATCATTTCTACCAAAGTGACCATACGAAGAAGTTTTTTGATAGATGGGTCTTCTTAATTTTAACCTTGAAATAATTCCTTTCGGTGTAAGATCGACTTCTTTCTGAATCATCTTTGAAATCGCAGAATCAGAAATTACTCCGGTTCCTTTTGTATCCACAAAAACGGAGATTGGCTGAGCAACCCCAATTGCATAAGAAACCTGAACCAAACATTCTTTAGCAAGTTTTGCAGCAACAACATTTTTTGCGATATGTCTTGCGGCATAAGTAGCGCTTCTATCTACCTTGCTGGGATCCTTACCTGAGAATGCGCCCCCGCCATGAGGTGCCCATCCGCCGTAAGTATCAACAATAATTTTTCTTCCTGTCAATCCGCTGTCGCCGTGCGGTCCGCCAATTTCAAATCTGCCGGTTGGATTTACAAAATATTTTGTATTCTTATCAAGATATTTTGCGGGAATAATTTTTTTAATAACGTGCTGAATTACATCAGATTTAATTTTACTCTGCTTTGCATCTCCATCGTGCTGGGTTGAAATTACAACAGCATCAACTCGCAACGGCTTTCCATTATCATCGTATTCAATCGTAACTTGTGATTTCGCATCGGGACGAAGATAAGGCATTAACTTTGGATTCTGTTTTCGTATGTCAGCAAGTTTTTTAACTAGTTTATGTGCATAAACAATCGGCATCGGCATAAGTTCAGGAGTTTGATCGCAAGCGTAGCCAAACATAATTCCCTGATCGCCAGCACCGCCGGTATCAACTCCCATTGCAATATCAGGTGACTGTGAATGAATTGCATTTAAAACCGAACATGACTCAGAATCAAATTTATATTCTGCACTTGTATAACCAATTTTTTTAACAGTTTGTCTCACAACTTCTTGAATATCAACATAAGCAGTTGTTGTGATCTCACCGCCAACTAAAACTAAGCCGGTTGTTACAAATGTTTCGCACGCTACTCTTGCATTGGGATCCTGTGCGTAAATAGCATCTAATACTCCATCTGAAATAGCATCACTTACTTTATCCGGATGACCTTCAGAAACTGATTCTGATGTGAAGAAAAATGACATCTTTTAATATTCCTTTAATGATTTTTTAATTTGCTTTGCTTGATTTTTGAGTGCCAAATTTAACTAATCCCCTCATGAGATACAAAATAACTTTTATAGGATTTAGTTATCTTTTGAGAGCTATTTAATGAAATATGAGATCGAAATGAAAACAAGGATTACTGACTTACTGAAGATAGATTATCCAATCATTCAAGCTGGAATGGTATGGGTATCTGGATGGAAATTAGCCTCAGCTGTTTCTAACTGCGGCGGATTAGGTTTGATCGGTGCTGGTTCAATGAAGCCAGATTTGCTGCGGGAGCACATTCAAAAATGTAAAGCAGCAACTGCCAAACCATTTGGAGTAAATATACCGTTACTTAGAAAAGATGCTGAAGAACTTGTGAAGACCAGTTTAGATGAAGGTGTAAAAATTTTCTTTACCTCCGCAGGAAATCCAAAAACATTTACTGCAAGACTTAAAGAAAACGGCTGCACTGTCGTTCATGTTGTAGCCAATCTTAAATATGGATTGAAGGCGCAAGAGGCGGGGTGTGATGCCGTTGTTGGGGAAGGTGTTGAAGCCGGCGGACATAATGGCGCTGATCAGTTAACCACATTTTGTTTGATTCCGCAATTGGTCGATAAGTTAAGCATTCCTGTTATCGCTGCTGGCGGAATTGTTGACGGACGAGGAATGCTTGCCGCACTTTCTCTCGGTGCAGAAGGTGTACAGATTGGAACTCGCTTTGCTGCAACTGTTGAATCCTCTGCGCACGAAAATTATAAACAAGAAATTGTTAAGTCCGGTGATCAGGATACAACTCTTGCTTTTAAGAAAATTGGTCTTGTAAGAATGATCAAAAATGATTTTGCAATCCGTGCGATGAAAGCAGAAAATGAAGGTTGGGATGAAACTCATTTGCGTGAATTGCTTGGAGCAAAACGTGAACGTACCGGCATTTTTGAAGGTGATTTAATAGAAGGGGAACTTGAAGCCGGTCAGGGTGTTGGATTGATAAACGATATTCCCACCGTAAAGGATTTATTTGGAAGACTATTGAATGAATACGAACAGACTAATGAAAGAATTAAAACAATAGTACACTGATTTTTATGATTTTTTAAGATTAATTATGATCTTAAAAAATCATATTAGATCATAATAATCAGTGTACCATTTCCTAAAGTATTCATAAACTAACTTTCAAGAAAATTGTTTACAACTTCATCAACATTTTTTGTCTTTGGAAAGAATGAATGAATTTTTCTCAATACGGCTTCAACAACTGCATCGGGGCAGCTTGCACCGCTAGTGAGAATTATATCTACAACTTCTTTTGCGGGCAGATAATTTTCCGTTTCAATTTCTTTGTGATTGCGAAGATCAAAATGTAAAATAGATTTATCACTTAAAATTTTTTCTTCTGAAGAAATAAAATAAGTTGGCAATTTTTCTTCACACAACTCAACAATGTGCGACGTATTTGAACTGTTATATCCTCCAACAACTATTGCAAAATCAGCTTTCTCTTTTAGCAAACCATAAGTTGCTTCCTGATTATCATTAGTTGCATAGCAAAGTGTGTCGCGTGTATCTGCAAAATGATTTTTAATATCCTCAGCACCATATTTTTTTATCATAGTGTCTTTAAGTAAATCAGCGATTGCCTGAGTTTCTGTGGCAAGCATTGTTGTTTGGTTCACTACACCAATTTTTTGTAAATCTTTTTTAAAATCAAATCCTTCAGAAAATCTTCCTGAAAAAGTCTTATTAAATTCGTCTTCAGATTTATCACCAATAATGAATGATGCCAGCAATTTTGTTTCTTCAATATCTCGGACAATTACAGATACTGCTTTTGTTTTGCTGTGCGAGAAAGTAGCGCGGGTTTCCTCGTGGGTGTGCTTTCCGTGAATTACAATTGTGTAATTTTCACTGCCAAGCTGCTCACTCCTATTCCAAACTTTTTCTACAAATGGACAGGTTGTGTTAAAGTGATAAGGATTTATACCTATTTCATTAAGTTTCTGTTCAATCTCAACTGTTGTTCCAAAAGCAGGGATTATAACAATATCATCTTTGCTTAATTGTGTCCAATCAATTAATTGTTTTCCTGAAGTATCCATTATAAATTTTACGCCAAGGTTTTGAAGATCGTTGTTAACCCCGGGATTATGAATCATCTCACTCAGCAAATAAATTTGTTTACCGGGATTAGCTTCAATTGTTTTGTAAGCAATCTCGATTGCATTTTCTACGCCATAACAAAAACCAAAATGGCGCGCTAAATAAAATCTAACCTGACCAAAATTTAAAAGTGTAGGAGTAAAATCTTTTTTACGCGGATCAGAATCCTTTCTTGCGTTTTTAATTCTTGTTATAAAAGAACTTCTGTAAATATTTGGGATATTGAAATTTCTCAATTTTTAAGCTGATGTTTTCTTTTTAAAATAATGATAAATATAAATAAAGGTTACAAATTATTTATTTCATCAGAGTTTACATTGTAATCAGTAATAAATTTTTCTTTGCTCGGACGATTCAAAATAAATCCTGCGAAAACGCCCGCAAAAATTAGCAGATGTATATAATTCCCGGTTATAAGAAAACTGACTAATGAAAAAAGATTCGCACTTTCGAGCATTGCCCAATTTACGATAGATGCAGTACGATACCTCATAAATTTACTTTTAACATCAAGCGTCTTATCGACACTTAACGAATTTTTATTGTATAAAAATTTGGAAAGAAAAATCATCGAAATGGAATAGGCAGGACTAAGATAAAGCAGAATCGAATCCAAATCTAAGTTTTTTTGAATACTGCCCTGACTTGCAATAAAAAATGTAACGCCGAAAAAAATCAATTGCCCTATAGTCAGGGCCATAAAAATTATATTCAACGTAGTAAAAAAATTTTGTTTATCTGCGCTATTGAATCCTTCCATCTTGCTCCTCATTTATTAGCAGTTTAGAAATTGAAATTTAGGTTTGCTATATTTGCAATCCAAAAATGAATAAAAACAATGGACTTATTAAGTAAATTAGAAAAAATCAAAATAAGATACGAACAGATAGATCAGATGCTTTCCGATCCTGATGTTGTCAGTGAGAGAGACAAATTAGTAAATCTAAGCAAAGAACGAAGCGAATTAGAAGCCATTGTTGAGGCATACGAAAAATATTTTCAAGTAATAAAAAATATTGAAGGCAACAAAGATTTAATAAATTCTGGTGTTGATAAAGAACTTGAATCATTGGCACAATCGGAACTTGAAGAATTAGAAAAGCAGAAAACAGTGATGGAAGATGAAATCAAACTGCTTTTGCTGCCTAAAGATCCCAATGATGATAAAAGTGTGATTTTTGAAATTAGAGCCGGAACTGGTGGAGAAGAAGCTGCTCTTTTTGCGTACGATCTTTTCAGAATGTACACAAGGTTTGCCGAAACAAGAAATTGGAAAGTTGAATTTATTGACATAAGCGAAACGGGTTTGGGCGGACTCAAAGAAGCCGTTTTTACTATCGAAGGCGAAGGTGTTTATGGCGATTTGAAATTTGAAAGCGGCGTTCACAGAGTTCAGCGCGTACCGGAAACGGAAGCTAATGGGAGGGTGCATACTTCTGCTGCATCAGTTGCAGTGCTTCCCGAAGCAGAAGATGTTCAGGTGGAAATAAATCCGAATGATTTGAAGATTGATATTTTTCGTTCCGGAGGTGCGGGAGGACAAAATGTGAATAAAGTTGAAACTGCTGTTAGAATGACTCATCTGCCAACCGGACTTGTTGTCCAGTGCCAGGATGAACGGTCGCAATTAAAAAACAGGCAGAAAGCTTTAAAAGTTTTAAAAGCAAGACTTTACGATCTCGAATTAAAAAAACACAATGATGAAATTTCCGCTCAAAGAAAATCAATGGTAAAAAGCGGTGATAGAAGTGATAAGATACGTACATATAATTTCCCGCAAAACAGAATGACTGACCACCGAATTGGGTTAACTCTCTACAATCTTTCAAATATCATTAATGGCGATTTAAACGATTTGATTGAACAACTTAAATTAGCCGAGAGGACTGAAAAGCTTCAGGCTGCCGGGTCGGATTAATTGTTTCAAATTTATTTTTTAGTATTTCCTGCCTCTAATTAATTCGATTAGTTTTATAAGGTAGAATAATACAAAACCCGATATAGATGTTGCTACAATTTGTAAATCAATCGAGAAAGCAGCGCTGTTTCCAATCAAGTAAGAAATAAATTTTCCAAATATTAAAAAAGCAAAAAGAAGTGAGAAACCATAAATTCCAAAAATTATCGGGGAGAAAATTGGTTTTATAATTTCCATTATGGAAAAACCTGTTGTTGAAAATGTAATTGATTTTCGAATAATTGCACCTTTCATAATTCACTTCTTTTTGTTTTAGTTAATATTTAGGACATTTCTCACTATCAAATTCTTTGCCTGTTTTATAATAGATAAATATTAAGGAATTGATGAAATTTGGAAAGGGAATTTTTTTTTATTGTCTCATTAGAAGAAGGCGAGTAAAAAAAAGACAAGAATAAAATTTACTGATTAGTTAAGATTGCATTTGATTGTAATTAGACTGATGTCATCTTCAAAAATACCGCCGTTGAAATTTTCGAATTCTCTTTTAAGTTTTTGAAGTGAATCAATATCTGGATCCAATGAACCAAGAACTGTTTGCAATGCTGATTTCCCAAACTGTTCGCCATCTTTATTTCGAGATTCGATTATACCATCTGTCATAATAAAGATTTGGTCGCCATTGCTCAAATTGATTTCCTCTGTGGAATAGTTACCTTGCTCAGCAAAACCAAGCAGCAAACCATCGGCGGAAATTTTCTTTACCTCGCCGGATGTGTAGCATTTAAAAATTATAGGAAGATCCCCCGCCCCGGAATATTTTAATATTTTATTTTTCTTATCAAGGATTATAATAGATAATGTTGCAAATACTTCCGCTACTTTAGCGTCTTTATAAACGCTTTGATTAACTTGCTGTAGAATTTCGCCAGGAGAAATTATTTGTGCACTTTGAAGCACCATACGCAAGGCAGATCTGACATAACCTGCATAAGCAAAAGCAAAATACCAGGCACCCCACCTTTTACCCATTACATCACCCAGCACTACCACTAAATTATCCTCATTTAATGGAAAGTAATCAATAAAATCTCCGCCCGGAACGCCTTCAAACGGTACATGCCAGTGCTTTATTTCAAATCCTTCAAAATCCGGAAACGTTTCGGGTATTACTTTTGAGCGCATTAAACCGGTAGCATGATTTAATTCAGAAACAATTTTATCTTTTTCTTTATCTAAGCTTTTTAAAATTGCATTAACTTTTGCTACGATTACTCGCGGCCCGGAAGTTTTGACAACATAGTCTGTAATACCTAAATCATAACCGTCAAGAATATCAGACTCGTTTCCTTTTGCCGTTAAAAAGATGAAGGGAATTGTTTTTAGCTGCGGATCCTCAAGCAGCATTTTTCTGAATTCAAACCCATCAACTTTAGGCATCATTATATCAGAAATTATTATATCGGGAGAAAAGTTTTTTATGAGGGTGAATCCATCCACAGCATTATTAGCAACCTTACAATCGAAACCTGCTTTTGAAAGGTTATACTCGAAAAGTTTTGACATTGTTGGATCGTCATCGACTAAAACAAGTTTTGGATTGTGATGAGTAAATGATTTTTCAATATCTTTCCTTACTCCATAAATCTGATGAATTTCAGCTCGCCGTAGGAGTGAAGCTACTTTAAGCAGTAGTTCTTCAACATTAAATGGTTTTGTAATAATATCATCACCTCCAACATCCATCGCGTGGGTTTTATCCTCGAGTGAGCTTTTCGCAGTTACAAAAATGAACGGCAACAAACGATACCTTTCGTCATCTCTGACTTTCTGGCAAAATGTAAAGCCGTCCATTCCATCCATCATTACATCACACAAAACAAGATTAATATTTTCGTTTTGAAGAATTTTAAATCCATCTTCAGGATTTTCTGCAATGTAAATGTTATAATTACGGGATTTTAAATGGTGAGATAAAAGCTTACGAATAATAAGGTCATCGTCTATAACTAATATTGAATTATTTCCTGCCTGCATCAACGTTCATTAGCAACATAAAAAGAAATTTAAAATTTAATGTAAGATTTCGTTTTAATTAAAGGAAACTATTAATTGCGTCCTCTCTTGTTTTATATGTTTCGAAGACCCGATACATTCTTGTGAGTTCGAACATTGAATTAACGGCTTCTTGAAACCCAACCAATCTTAAATCACCACCAATAGCTGTAACTTTTTTAAGTGAGATTACTAAAGCCCCAAGAAAAGTGGAATCTATGAATTCACATTCAGTAAGATCAGCTACAATATTTTTTTGACCGGCTAAAATATCTTTCGCTAGAATTGTTTTAAACTCCTCTGCTTCACGAAGTGTTGCACGGGAGATGCATACATGATGCACGATTACTTTTCCATATTCTTCTCTAATAAAGTCCATTTTTTTACTTTCAAATTTTATTAATCGAATGCCCTGTTTTCAATTTCATATTTTTCCATCAGCCTGTAGATTGTAGCTCTTCCAAGCTGAAGTTTTTTTGCTGCTTCAACTATATTTCCTTTTGTTACTTTTAATGCGTGACGAATGGATTCTTCTTTTAGTCTTTCAAATGGAATAATAGTGTCGTCACTAAAAAGAGTTCCCGAATAATCCATCATATCAATTGGTTCAGTAGTACGTATATGCGGCGGAAGATCATCAACATCAATTGTATCATTTTCTGTAATAATTACACAGCGTTCAACTGTATTCTCCATTTCGCGAATGTTACCAGGCCAGCTATACTCGTATATACATTTTAAGGCTTTCTTGCTGAAACCTTTAATATTTTTATTTAATTTTTTATTTAATACAGAAAGAAAATGTTCAGCTAAAACCCAGATATCTGTTTTACGAAATCTTAATGGTGGAATCGAAATGGGAAATGAATTGAGTCTGTAATAAAGATCTTCCCTGAATTCTCTTTGTTCAACGGCTTGTTTCAAATCACGGTTAGTAGCAGAAATAATGCGGACATCGGTTTTTATCAGTTCGGTGCCGCCAACTCGTTCAAATTCCCTTTGCTGAATTACTCGAAGAAGCTTTGCCTGAAGCAGCATCTCCAATTCTCCGACTTCGTCAAGAAAAATTGTCCCTTCGTTCGCTATTTCGAATTTGCCAAGCTTTCTTTGATGAGCCCCGGTAAATGAACCTTTTTCATGACCGAATAATTCGCTTTCAAGAAGTTCTCTCGGAATAGAAGCACAATTAACAACAACAAAAGGTTTGTTTTTTCTATTGCCATTAAAATGAATCGCACGCGCAATTAGTTCTTTCCCGGTGCCGCTTTCACCATAAATGAGTACGGTTATATCATTATCTAAAACTTTATGAACAAGTTTGAAAACATCCTGCATCTTGCCGTCAGCGGAAACAATATTATCAAAGCTATATTCCTTTTTTACATTTTCGCGCAAGTTTACAAGTTCGCGCGTGAGATCATAATTTTTAATAGCATTTTTGATTGCAAGCTCAAGTTTCTGCTGATCAATTGGTTTTTGGAAATAATCATAGGCACCGAACTTTAAAGACTCAACCGCCACCTCAATGCTTCCTTGAGCAGATAACATTATTACCGGTAAATTTTCGTCAAACTGCTTTACACGCCTGAGAATTTCCAATCCATCCATCCCGGGCAGCATAATATCAAGTAGAATTACATCTGGTTTAGAGTTAAGTTTTCTTAAAAGATCTTCGCCGCGCGAAAACACCTCTACGTTGTATTTCCATTTATCTTTTACCCAAAAAGATAATAATTTAGAAATTGACTGTTCATCATCTACAATAAAAACTAACTTCTCCACTTAACTTCCTGAATTTAAATTGATCTTAAGGCTTTTCAGCAATCTTATTACAACGCTGGTGCCTTTGTTAACTTCACTTTGGATTTCAACATAACCTTTATGCAAATCCACAATCTGCTTAACAAAAACCAGGCCAAGACCTGTGCCAGGGTTTTCATAGTCCTTTCTTTGTACCCGATAGAACTTTTCGAATATAAAAGGCAGGTCTTTTTCAGGAATTCCTGCACCAGTATCACTAATTATGACTTCAGCCTCCTTCATCAAATTATTAACAATAACGGTTATTCTTCCATTTTTATCGGTAAATTTTATTGCATTACTTATCACTCCGCTGAAAACCTGGGAAATTTTTTCTCGGTCTGCAAATAAAAATATCTCTTCGTCGGGAAATTCCGTTGTTAGATGAATGTTCTTATCCTGTAAATCGGCTCTAAAATATTCAATTGTTTCTTTAATCAATCTGGCAAAATCAAAATTTGATTTATTAAGTGCAATTGTTCCGCTTTCAATTCTGGATAACTCGAGCACATCGTTAATAAGTTTAGCTAGTCTTTTTCCCTCGCTTAAAATTATCCGGTTAAAATCCTTCCTCATATCTTCGGGTAAATTATCATCGGATTCTATAGTTTCAGAAAATCCAATAATTGAAGCAAGTGGGGTTCGAAGTTCGTGGGAGATATTAGAAATAAACTCATTCTTTAATTTATTCAATTCAACCAATAATGATTTTTGCTGATTCGCCCTGCGTCTTTCTATGCTTAGAAGGCGTTCAGATTCAATCAATTTTGGCTTCAAGTCATTGATTATTGCTTCTAAGTTTTTTATTTGACTTATATTTTTTGCTGCTCCGGCAAGTCCGCAAATTTTATCCGGAGTACAAATTGTTTTAATTGTCATCAGGTAAAAAAATTTTTCGCCAAGATCATCAGTTAAAATAACTTCAAAGTTAATTTCCTTTTTGGATAGCAAAACCTCTTTCAAAAGTTCCTGAACTTTTATTTTGTTTGAATCTTCAATTATATCAAGAAAATGTTTTCCGATTAGTTTTTCTACGGACTGGTTTATAGCTTCTGCACCTTTTTTATTTAATTTGAAAAACTTTCCTTCTCTATCAAGTATGAATAACAAATCTTCAGAAATGCTGAAAAAAATTCTCTCATCAACAAAATTTTCACTTTTTGAATAAAAAGGATAGATCATATTCATCTTAGTATCATCTTCCATCAATTCGCTGATGTTTGCCCACTCGCGAACCTGATAGTTGAGAGTCTTAATCACTTTGCTCAATGCTTCAGAAGATCTATTCCCATAATTTTCACTTTTTGAAGAAAGTAGAACCAGATAAATATCAAATTGTTTTTCGCTAGAATATAGGAGATGAGATATTTGAAATGATTTTATAGACAGTGGAGAAACGGCTTCTTTAATGATGGGATCCCCTTCGTAAGTGATTCGATCCGAACCAGACAACTTATGAAGATTTAATAAAATAGAATTCAGTGAATGATAGTTTGAAGGGTCGTTACCGGCATAACTTAAAATTTCAAAGTCAGTTTTAGTCGCTTTGAATAAATAGCTGGTGCTGCTATTACTAAGTTTAGCGATTACGTTGAGAGTATTACTGATTAGGTCAAGCATTAAATCATAATATTTAATATAAAAAATATAATGATTTTACTTCTTAATCAAACGGGCAAAGTATAAATGTTAATCAAGATGAAATCAATTTCGAACTTTTTCATTTTGAAGTGCTTCATAATACTTTTTTATAAGATTTTCATAATCCTTTTTATACCCTTCCCTAACAGCCGAATTCAATTCATCTAAAATTTTATTTCCCTTTGGATTTTTATTTAAATTAAGATCAGCCGGTGATTGACCAGCGATATTTTTACCTGTGTAAGATTCTCTCTGCTTTTCAAAATCTCTTTCGTTAATTGACCTTTGAGCATCAAGCATTTTAGAAAGTATTTTCTCCTGATTCTGAATTAATTCATCATCCAATTTTTGAGTTTTCATATCTGTAATTACTTCCTGCATCTGTTCTAAAACTTTTTCCAAATTTCCCGGAATCGTTTTGGATTTACCTGATAGCTCTGCTTCCTTTTTTAATTGCTCAAGTGACTTTTGGATTGTTTGCTGTTGATTAGCCAGGCGCTGAAGTTCACCTTGCTGCTGCATTGATAGAGTTCCCTGCTGCATTTGTTTCAACATTTGTGTAAGGTTATTTAAATTCATTTGCTGCCCGGATAGTTTTTGCATTTGCTGCATCAAAGACATCATTCCCCCCTGCCCGCCCGACTGCATCATTGATTCCATTGAACCTTTCATCATGTTTGCGGCTATGTTCAGGTTCTGCATCGCATCGGTTTGCGGAACTGCAGAATAATTTCCGTTTCTATTTTGTAACGACTGAAGTGATTTTTGCATTTCCTTCTTAGCGTCGCCAAGAGCTTTCCCCATCTCGGGTGTAATGGCAAAAGTTTTTTGTGAAAGCTCAGACATCTGCTTCATCAACTTATCCAGGTTTGCAGAAATTTCATTTTGCTTCTGGGATAGTTCAGAATATTCTGAAGAATTCTGATCCATATTTTGAGATCTGTTTTTTAATTCTTCTTGCTGCTTGGAAAGCATTAAAATATTATCCATCATTTTCATCATATCAGAAAAAGTCTGCATCTGATTTTGCTGATTCATTGACTGCTGCATCTGCTGCATCATTTGATTCATCTTTTGCATATTTGAAGAAATTTGTTTTTGATTCTTCATTGCAGACTGCATATTATTTTGCTGCATTTGTTTCATTGCGTCTTCAGATAGCTGCTGATTTTGCTGTTCATTAAATTCATTCATCATCTGCTGCATTTGGTCATTCGGCATATCTTTAAAGTCATCCATTTTATCAGCAAGTTCTTTCATCTCCTCTGAAAGCTGCTCGAGTTGTTTAGAAATGTCCTCTTGATTTTTTTTCAATTGTTCTTTTTGCTCAGAACTATTTTGATTTTCAGTTTGTTTTTGATTCTCTGACTGTTCTTCTGCAAGCTGTTCTGTTCGCTTTGTTAGATCATCAAGCTTTTGTTCAATTTGAATTCGCTTAAGGAGATTCAAAGTTCTTTCAATACCCTTCTGAAATTTTTCTTCATCCATTTTAAAATCTTCGAGCGCCTGCTGATTTTGATCACGCTTCATATTTTGAAACATATTCTGAAGCTGTTTCATGGCTTTCTTCATTTCTTCGCTCGTAAGTTGATCGAGCAATTCCTGAAGTTCCATATATTTTTCCAGAGTTTCTTTTGAAAGCAAATTATTTTCCTGAAGCTGATCCTTCATTTTGTCAAACTGCTGGCTCGTTTCATCAATTTTCTTTTGAAGGTTTTCAAATTTCTCCAGCGATTTTTGAACCTGATCTTTCTCCTCCCAACTTAATTCCGTTTTATCTTTCTTTAAATCCTGCGTTAATTTATTTAGTTCTTCTTTCAGATCGTTAGCATCTTTCAAAGTTTCTTTAAGATCAGTTTGAATTTCATTTTGTGTCCTATCGGCGAGATTTAACAATTCATTCAAAGATGGTACACGAATTATAAACGAGGAGCTTTTTGTTGATTTTGGACCGCTTATATTATCATTATCAAAAACTTCAAAGTAATATTGAACTTCATCATTGGCAGCTAAATTCATAAAAGATAAATTCCAGATATAATTCACATCCTGTTCTCTATTGTGTTTTATAACAGGTAACTCAATCTTCTGAAATGATTTTTCGTTTGTGGAATTTTCAGTTTTGATTTTATAGTTCAAAGTTAATTTGTCGAAGCCGTAATCGTCGGCAATTTTAGTCAATAGAGGTTGGCGATTGTCATTCGCAAGAATTGTATTTTTATTCGGTTCGATAACTTCAATTTGTGGATATTCATCATTCAGCACCTTCACATAATAATTAATGGGAGAAAGGTTATTCTTATTAAATTGATCGAATATGTCAACATGATATTCAACATCTTTCGAAATTCTGAAATTACCATTAGCCTCGCTGCCATTGACTGAAAGATTCAAAAATGTTGAATCGGAAAAAAAGAGCCGCCCATTTTTCAAATCCTTGGAAGACATTATTTTTATACTAATCAAACTGCCGATTAAACCGGTCACATTTCCATTGTCCTGAATTGAATATTGTTTCAGGCCTGAATAAGCAGGGGGTGTTACCGTTACTTCAAAATTACGAATTACAGGGCGATCAATGACTTCAATCCTGAATTGATCGCTCGAAATATTTTCAGCAAAAGCAAAATATTCAAGCGAAGATCTAACATTTTTCAAATTAAAAAGAAATGTTCCGGATGAATCTGGTTTCAACCCGATATTTTTAAATTCAGTTTCTTCCTCTGATTTAAAAGAAAAAAATATTTTTGCCGGCGCATCACCCGTGAGAGTAATTTTAAAATTTACATCATCTCCTTTGGTGATTTGTGCATTCCCCGGTTCAATAGTGATGTAAAATTTTTGTGGAGGAAGAAATTCTGAATTGAAATTCATAATTCGAACTGCTGCATTTCCAAGTCCAGGGATGAAACTGAACGTCAAAATAATTACAAGAAGCAGCGCGCTAGAATAGTGAAGCATTATTCTGGCACGATTGAAATTTACGATTGATTCAAAGCGAACATTTTCAACCTTGTGGTAAACCTGTTCGAAAGCTGCACTGATCAACGAACTTGAATACGTACTTTTATTTAAGTCCGCCGATGCAAGCTGCATCGCATTTAGCAGGTCATCTTGAACAAAATTAAAATGCTTCCCTACTTTTTCAGCGGTCCTTAGAAAATCAAACTCGCCGAGTAACCCAAAAGATTTTAACAGCGGAAGTAAAATTTTATTGCCGGTAAGCGCTAATAAAATTAATAGCAGCACGAAGAAAATGATTGTCCTGATTGTTGAAGAAAAATAAAATAAAGCTTCAAGCATGCTGAAAAAAGTTCCTGAAAGAATAATCACATTGAAGGAGAGAATCATCCCCAACAAGGTTTCGAGCAAATATTCTTTTTTGATCAGAACTTTTAAGCGCGAAATAATTTCTTTGTAATAATTTGAATTCATAAAGTTTAATTTATTTTGACTCCATTCGATAAAGCCCAAACAATAATATTCGCACCAAATTTTAAAGCTTCTTCCCGTTTCTCTTGCGGATCATTGTGAACAGATTGATCAGCCCATCCATCGCTTGGGTTGGATTCGTAAGTGTAATAAACAGCAAGACGATTTCCTAAAAATATTCCAAAACCTTGCGGTGGTTTATTATCGTGTTCATGAGTTTTCGGCGCGCCGTTTTGGAAATCGAAAAGACAATGGTACAATCCGTAGCTGAAAGGAATTTCGACAAGTTCATTTTCCGGGAAAACTTTTTTTATCTCTCTGCGAATAGCTTTATCCATTCCATAATCATCATCAATATAAAGAAATCCCCCGGACTCAAGATATTTTTTTAACCTTTCAACTTCATCGGAAGAAAAAACAACATTGCCGTGCCCGGTCATAAATAAAAATGGATATGCAAAAATTTCTTCACTTGATAAATCAACGAATTTATATTCAGCCTTCACAGAAATATTTGTATTAGCCCGGACAAAGTTCAAAAGATTAACTTCAGCAGAAGGATCATTGTACCAATCTCCCCCGCCATTATATTTTAAGCGAACGATTTGAAATCCTTCTTTATTCTGCGTAAAACAAATCGTCAAGGGACAAAGAATGGAAACTATAAATATTTTGAAAAACATTTTCTTCATAAATTAAGTTATTCAACATTATCATTAATTTCAATACAATTTATTTAGAATTAAGTTTATTTATAATAATTTTCTTTTATTTCAAAAAAAATGTCATTTCAACTTATGACAAAATTTTCTTTCGTATTAGGTGTTGCTCTGCTATTCGGAAATTTTTTCTGATCTTAAATTCTCGGTGAAAATAGTCGAATCACACGGTGAAAAAATTGCATTATATAAAAGGCTATCTGAAATACAAAATCTAAATTAAAGGTGAGAATAAATTGAAAAAATATTGGCTCGTAAAATCAGAACCTGAAAATTTTTCTATTCAAGATTTGAAGCAATCAAAAAATCAAACTACTTGCTGGGATGGTGTAAGAAATTATCAAGCCCGAAATTTCATCCGTGATGAAATGAAAATTGGGGATGGTGTTTTATTCTAGCACAGCAACGCCGATCCGCTTGCCGTTGTCGGGATTTGTGAAGTTGTAAAATCTGCTTATCCCGATCACACACAATTTGATCCTGAGAATATTCATTTTGATCCGAAGTCTGATCCTAAAAATCCTACATGGTTTATGGTGGATATTAAATTCAGTAAAGAATTCATTTCGCCGGTAACAATTGAAAGCATTAAAGCAAATTCAAAGTTAAATAATATGAGGCTTATTCAGCGCGGGAACAGATTATCAGTGATGCCTGTAACAAAAGATGAATGGGATGAAATTTTGAAGATGGGAAATAAATCATTTTAAAGTATAATGATAATAAAATTATGAAATCATTTAATTTAGAATAATAATTTTTTAAGTTTTTATTTATAACACTTGATTATTGGGGCTGCAGCTCTCCGCCGCGGCGGATGGGAGAGCGTTCCGATCCTATCGGGAAGGTTGTCGTTCATAATTAAAATATGTTTACTCTGGGGCTGTAGCTCAGTTGGGAGAGCGGTTCGTTCGCAACGAACAGGTCGTCGGTTCAATCCCGATCAGCTCCACTATAAATCATTTCTTTTAATAATTATCTTAGGATTGGATTTGATGTGAAAATATCTTTTCCCAAAGAGCGTCCCGATCAAATCGGGAAGGTCGTCGGTTCAATCCCGATCAGCTCCACTATAAATCATTTCTTTTAATAATTATCTTAGGATTGGATTTGATGTGAAAATATCTTTTCCCAAAGAGCGTCCCGATCAAATCGGGAAGGTCGTCGGTTCGATCCCGATCAGCTCCACTAAGTCAAATTTTCTTCTCCATAAAAAAATGGGGGATAGCATCGAAAAGGGTGTGGGAATTGTTTATAAGCTGGTAACCGTGATGTTTGTAGAACTCCACTGCAGTGTCACGCGAATTCAATACAATAGTTTTGGCTCCAAGTTCAATTACTTTTTTTTCAAGCTCGAATAAAATAGCTGCGCCAACACCCTTGCCTCTATAATTATTTTCAACAGCCATAAATCTTATCTGTGCTTCATCTTTATTATTGAAATGGGCCCTGCCTGTTCCGACAATATTATTTTCATCATCAATTGCCATTACAGTGATTGCCGATTTCTCGTGTTCGTCTGTCTCACTTCCTCGGGGCTGATTCCATGGCGCTCTCAAAATTCGCCATCGAAGGTCGTAACATTTTTCCCATTCTTCACCCGTCATCGGAGTTTTAATGATCATTGATTTTCCAGCAAATTATTTTCTTCATCTAACTGAGAACGATTCAGTACTGAAGTTGGAAGAACTTTGGTTGTTTTTGCCCCAAGTTTTTTAATTTTTTCAGATCGGCTGATCAGGTTGCCCCGTCCCTCTGTTAATTTATTCATTGCTTTGTCATAATTATCTTTCGCTACGACTAAGCCTTTTCCAACAGAAATTAAATCATCTACAAACGCTGAAAACTTATCAAGCATCTCGCCGCTTTGTCTTGCAATCTCCATAGCATTTTTATTCTGACTTTCCTGACGCCATATGCTTGCAATGGTTCGAAGTGTTGCAAGTAAGGTGGAGGGACTTACAATAACAATATTTTTATCGAATGCATCGGTGAAGATTGCATTATCACTTTGAACTGCAAGGGCAAATGCCGGTTCAATTGGCATAAACATTAGTACAAAGTCCAGGCTTTCGAGTTGATATAGGTTTTGATAATTTTTGCCGCTTAAATTTTTGATATGAGAACGAATCGAATTTATATGTTCACGCAAAGCAAGCTGCTTTTCCTGTTCGTCATCAGAGGAAACAAATCTCTCATATCCAATTAATGAAACTTTTGAATCAATGATAATACTTTTATTTTCTGGTAAGTTGATAATCACATCGGGTTGAAATCTTCTGCCGGATTCCGCAGTAATACTTTCCTGAACAACATATTCACGATTCTTTACCAAGCCGGATTTTTCAAGAATACTTTCAAGAATAAACTCACCCCAATTACCCTGAGTTTTACTTTGCCCTTTCAAAGCAGATGTAAGATTGTTTGCATCTTTGCTCATTTGCTGATTAAGCTCGTGAAGAATTTTTATTTGTTGAATTAAACCGGCTCTTTCTTTTGAATCAGCGACATAAACATCTTCCACTTTTTTCTCGAAGTCTTTTATTTTTTCACTCAGCGGCTTTAGAATTTGATCAAGGTTGGATTTGTTTTGTTCGGTAAACTTGCTGCTTTTTTCTTCAAAGATTTTATTGGCAAGATTTTCAAATTCTTTAATAAATTTTTCGCGAACTTCTTCAATCTCAGCTTTTTGCTCTGCAAGTTTTTGTTGAAGATTTGCATAATCAGATTTCAATGATGATAGGGCAGTAGTAAGATCGATCACTTTTACGCGCTCTGCCTGAAGTTCGGATTCAAGATTTGATTTATCCTTCATAAACCCGGAGTTTCTTTCTTCCAATTTTCCAATTTCAACTTTGAAAGAATTAATTTGCTCATTGAGCTTTCCAGCTTCTTCAATAGAAATTGTTTTTTTGCTTTTGAAAAAGAAGTACGCAACTACAAATCCAACTGCTAAACCGATAACGAGATAAATTATTTCCATATTATCCTTTTCATTTTTAAAATAATGGCAAGCAGATTGCGCTGATCATTCTGATCTACGCAATCTGTGTAATCTGTGTTCTATTTTCTTTGATCGGTAAATAATTATGCTTAGTCAAAATTTATTTTCTTTAACACTTGGTTCTAAAATACATGGTTGATAAAACTAAGACAATAGAAAGTAGTGCGAAAATAAAACAATTTTATAAGCGGTCTTTTTCCTATTCTAACTATTTGCAAGTTATCAGCGAAGCAACTTACTTTGAATAAAGATTAATAAGATTTTTTTATGAGTTTATACACAATAGTTTTTATCGGTGTTGCCTTTCTTGTTTTACTTGGTCTCGCATTGTTTTTCATTTTTGTGAATTGGTTATCCAACAAAATTGATAAGTCAGACAGGCTGGGGCAGCAGACGAAAAAGAAAAATGAGAAGTAAATCTACTTTCGAATCAGCGCTTTGATTTTTTCAGCATTTGTTTTGCTTGCCCTGATTTTCAGTTTCATCATATCTTCTTCGTAAGTAACTGATTTCACTTCCGCTAATGAATGAATTAACGCAGCCGTTTTTGAATCTGTGATTTTTAATTTCAATGTTCTTTCAACAAATGAATCCTCAACAATACCAAGCACAGCTTTAATTAATTTTTGAATATTGAAACCTTTGACTGCGGAGATGATAATCGAATTCGGGAATTCGTGTTTGATGAATTCAGTGCGGGTTCGATCATCAAGCAAATCAACTTTATTAAAAACTAAAATTGAAGGGTTTGATTCGCAGCCAAGTTCCTTTAAAGTTTTATCAACAACTTTAATATGATCCTGAAAATAATTATGAGAAATATCCACCACATGCAAAATCAAATCCGAATCTCTAACCTCATTTAAAGTACTTTTAAATGAAGCCACAAGATGAGCCGGCAGTTTTCTAATAAATCCAACCGTATCACTTAAAAGTATTTTTTGATTTCTAATTAGGTCAATAGTTCGTGTGGTTGAATCAAGAGTTGCAAAGAGTTTGTCTTCGGCAAATACATTTGAATTGGTTAAAAGATTAAACAGAGTTGACTTGCCCGCATTAGTATAACCAACTAACGAAATTCTGGTAAAATTTTTTCGCTCGCTGCTTTGTGTAACTCGCTGCGATTCTATCTTCGACAAATTTTCTTTTAAATGGCTGATCCTGTTGCGAATGATTCTTCTATCTGTTTCAATCTGCGTTTCGCCGGGACCTTTTGTACCAATGCCGCCATATTGTTTTGAGAGATGCGTCCAGGCACGTGTTAGACGCGGAAGTAAATATTGAAGCTGCGCAAGTTCGACTTGTGTTTTTGCTTCTCTCGACTTTGCTCGTGAAGCAAAAATATCAAGTATTAATCCGCTGCGATCAATAATTTTTTTATTAACTAATCTTTCCAGGTTTCTTACCTGAACCGGGGAAAGATCATCATCAAAAATTAATAAGTCAATGTTGTTCAATTCAGTGAGTGAAACAAGTTCTTCAGCTTTTCCTTTTCCGATATAGTAAGCCGGATCGGTTGAGTAACGACTTTGAATAACTTTTAATATTGTTTCAGCACCGGCTGTGATTGCTAATTCTTCGAGTTCGTTTATGTGTTCTTCAACAACTTCGCGTGAAAGATCTTTTGTGTTTAAAGCAATTAATATGGCACGCTCGGTAGTTTTATTTTTAGTTTCAATCAAATTTCAATTCTCCGCTATGTCCTTTTTTGTATTTCTCGCTAATAACATTTCAGCGAATGCAATTAGAAGCGCTACAATCAAAAAATATTTCCACAACTCTGATCCGTATCGTGATTGAAGCACAAGCGAAACTGGATTTTTATCTTTAGCAATATTTTTAACGATGCCTTTAAAATTTATCTTTTCAAAATATTCCTGAATTTCGGAATCATTCTCATATCTGGTTTCCGACTCAAGCGGATTTATGTTCACCGAGAATTCTTCAACTAAGTTTTCTCCCGAAAATATTTTGTAATTACCCGCCGTTTCTGTTTTCGAATAGTTGAATACTCCATTTTGATTTTGTGAATTGGTTTTAATGAATTCCTCCTGAGAATCGGGTTTAACAATTTTAATATTAGGAGAAAGAAGAATGTTGTTCGAAATTAATAACTCATCGCCGGTTAAATAATTATTTAATTCCCTGTCTTTGGCTGAGAGATAAAAGACAGATTTAGTCATCAGCGGTACGAAAATACTTTTCAGAGGAAAATTACTCCAGCTCAATACGGGGGAAGTGTTACAGAGGATAACTTTACCTTTACCTGTTTTATACTCGCTTAAAAAAGATGAGCCGTCATTCAACGTAATTATTTTTTTATCCTTTCCTTCCGATGAAAATTTATAATGAAAATAAATCTCCGGTGATTCAAATTGCTTTTTAGATTCGTCCTCAAAAATGTTTTGAAGCAATGGATGCTGCAGTTCGATTTTATCAAAGACAAAAAATTTATCAGTCGAATTAATTTTACCAGCGACAGAAAATTGTTTTGCTAAATTAAAGTATGCACAAATATTTTTGAAAGAATTTATGTCTTCTTTTGAAGAAGGAAAGATTAATATCCCCCCGCCGTTCTCCGCATATTGTTTTAACCGCTGCAGACTTGATTCAACTGGAGTTCCAATTAAAATAACAGAAGAATATTTTTTCAAATCGTAAGATTGAATTTGATTCAGCGAAGCCTCATCAATTTTTAAGATGCCGCCGTCAGAAGCTTCAAGAGCAAGGCTAATAAATTTAGCGTCACTTATCTCGTCAGAAAATATTATTACAGGAATTTTATCCGGCACGTAAATATTTAGGTATCTATTGTTATCACTGTTAATATCATCATCTTCAAGGCGCGCTTGTACTTCAACGAATCCTGTATTTTTGATTGTTGATTCAATATCTATTTTTATTGACTTTCCTGATTCAACACTAAAACTTTTTTGAGCGTTCCTTTCTCCGTTGATGAAAATCGAGACCACATTGTTTTCAGCATTATTATTCGAGTGGTTCGTAAGCTGAACTGAAAATGTAACCGGTTTATCTTTCTCAAATATTTGCGTGTTGCTTTCAATTTTATCAATTGAAAGATTTGAAAATATTTTCCCGGAATAATTGATGGTATAAAGGCGAACATTTTCAGTGAAAAGAGATTCGATGTTTTTAAGCGATTGGAAATCAATCATCATATTTTTTTGAAAATCTGAAAGGATATAAATCTCCTTATTAAAATTATTCGACTTCTTAAGTATATCTCCTGCAATTAAAATCGCTTTTTGAAAATTTCCTCTCTTATCACTTTTTTTAATTTGTTCAATCTTCTTTTTTAACTCTTCAATATTTGAAGTGTTAAAAATATTATCCGGATTTTCATCGCTGACAAAAATAATAGAAGCATCATCGCCTTGCTGAAGCAGGTTTGCAAGTTTTAACGCCGCTGTTTTCGCTTGATTTAGTAAAGAGCCTTTTTCATCAACCGCAGACATACTTATTGTATTATCAATAATAAAAACGACGGAAGTTTTTGCAGCTGAAGTTGTGCCGCCGATAGCAACTCCCTTTAAAGTCGGTCTTGAAAAAGCCATAACCACCAAAAGTATAATCAGCACCCGCAAAGCTAAGAGAAGCCATTGTTTTATTTTAATTTTTCGAAGCTTGCTTTTCTGAAGTTCTTTAAGGAATGCAAGCGTGCTGAACTCTATCTTTTGTAATTTTTTCAGATTCAATAAATGAATGATTACAGGGATGGAAGCAGCAGCAAGTCCGAATAAAAAAGCAGGATTAAGAAATTCCATTATATCATTAACATATTTTTAATAAAATAAAATTAAGAATTATTGATGATAAAACTACTTGTAATTATTCTGGCTAAAGAGATTTTTAAAGCCTTTTTATAAATGTTTCAAGCTTTTCAGAAATAATTTTATATGTATGACTCATATATTTAAGAATTATCTCCTTGCTTTTAACTAGGCATTATGTTATATTTGTGTCATAACACATTAAAAATATTTATGGGCGAAGTAATAAAAAAAAGATTGAAACAGCAAAAGTTCGAGAGCGCTGAGCAGGAAGCCATTCTTAACCTGATAATTTCGAGCTTTTGGTTAAGATCTAAAATTGATTCAATCTGTCAGGAGTTCGAGATAACAGTCTCGCAGTATAATGTTCTAAGGATCCTTCGTGGAATTTATCCCGATGGATACCCGCGTTGTGAAATAATCAGCCGCATGCTTGAGCCATCACCAGACGTTACAAGGCTGATTGATAAGTTAATTTCTGCGCGCTTCGTCGAAAGATTCAGTTCTAATGACGATCGAAGACACTCAATTTCGAGAATTACAAAAAAAGGATTGACTCTGTTAGATACCATGAAACCAAAAATGGATGAGTTTGAAAAACTTATTAGGAAATTGATGTCACAAGAGGAGTTCAAAAAATTATCCGAGCTTTGCGAAAAAATATACGGCGTAGATTTGTAGTTTTTTTTTAATCAATTGCGTGTTATAACATATAAAATAATAATTAATAATTGAAAGGTAAACGATATGTCTCAAAACAAATTTCTGTTCTGGCTCTTTAATACTAAGCAAGATAATCTTGCTGCATTTTTACGAATTGTAATCGGAGTTGTCATATTTCCTCACGGTGCTCAAAAGTTACTCGGCTGGTTTGGCGGCTACGGTTTTGAAGGAACAATGGGATTCTTTACACAAACCTTAGGTATTCCATATCTTTTTGCACTGCTTGCAATCATTGCTGAATTTTTCGGCGGACTTGGACTTATAACCGGATTTCTTACAAGACTTTCTGCATTTGGAGTTGCTGCTGTTATGTTCGTGGCAGTGATGTTAAATCATTTGCATGTAGGTTTCTTTATGAACTGGAGCGGGCAGCAGCAAGGTGAGGGTTTTGAGTATCATATTCTGATGATTGCTCTGACAATCGCGGTTATGGTTAAAGGGGCAGGTTCATTTTCATTCGATAAATTAATTTTACAAAAAATTTCTAAACAATAAACCAAGGAGCTACTATGTCATTAAAAGAAAATGTTGATCAATTAAATAAAATGATTCTCGAAGGCAAAACGATGGAGGCATTCGAAAAATTCTATGATGAGAATGTTGTTATGCAGGAAAACAATATGCCTCCAACAATTGGCAAAGAGACAAACAGAAAAAGAGAATTAGAAGCGCTTAGCAATTTCGTAGAATTTAAAGGTGCTGAAGTCAAAGCAGTTGCCATCGGCGACGATGTAACTATGGTTGAATGGTTCATGCATTTTATTCATAAACAATATGGTGAAGTAAAAAGCAATCAGGTTGCAGTACAGAGATGGAAAGACGGTAAAATTATTAGCGAAAGATTTTACTACGGCAGCTAAGTTATTCAAAGGGAATCGGAAACGGTTCCCTTTTTTATTTAACCAATATCATTTTAAAAATAAAATCTTCTTTGTTGAAATATAATTACCGGCGGAAAGTCTATAAATATAAACTCCGCTCGCAAAGCTGCCCGCATCAAACTCAACTTCATAATATCCAGGTTCCTTTTGCTCGTTCACCAAAGTTGTTACTTGATTCCCAAGTATATCGTAAACAATCAGCCTCACCCCCAACCCCTCTCCAAAGGAGAGGGTAGTTGATGGAATTGAATATCTAATTTTTGTCGTTGGATTGAAAGGATTAGGATAATTCTGCTCTAGCTTATATTCAGTTGGTGCTGCATATCTTAAAATAAATTGCCTGGTTTGATAAACACTTTTGTTATCAGTTATTAGAAATTCAATCGTATCTGCCTCTGCTTTTCCGATATTGTAATCAACATCAAAATTAAACGTAACCTCTGTTTCTGAATCTTGAGTTATATTCTCAATCATTTTTTCTGTTTGATTGAAGGTCAAGTTTTTAGAATCTTGAAGAAGCTTCACTTCAATATTATTTGCCGATTCTGTAGTTGATATATTTGAAAGTTGGAGTACTATCTGATTGTTTTTTACTCCTGGCTGAATATCATAAATATTTTGTGCTGCTATTATTGAGGATAGCAGAACTACTGTTAATAATATTTTCATTTTATCTCCGAGTTATTTGATTTTTATGATTGTTTATGATCTTAATAAATCAGTCTGATCAGTGTACCATTGCTTTTATAATTGCTACAAAGATTTAGAAAAAAAAATCCACAATACAAAGTGTTTAAATCAAATTTGAAATCCCTTCCCTTTTGGCTAAATTTGGCTTCATTTTTCAATAAATATCAAATAAAAAATGCGTTATCCTTTTTCAGAAATAGAATCTAAATGGCAAAAGTTTTGGGAAGAAAATAAAACTTACAAAACCGATTTATCTAAAACAGAAAAAAAACTCTATACGCTTGTAATGTTCATTTATCCCTCCGGTGCAAAACTTCATATCGGGCATTGGTATAATTACGGACCAACTGATAGCTGGGCACGTTTTAAAAAACTTCAGGGCTATAATGTTTTTGAACCGATTGGCTACGATGCTTTTGGTTTGCCTGCAGAAAATTATGCAATCAAAACTGGAATTCATCCGCAGGATAGCACATTAAAAAATATTGATGACATTCGAGAACAGCTAAAGAAAATGGGTTGTATGTATGATTGGGATGCGGAGTTAATGACCTGCGCTCCTGAATATTACAGATGGAATCAATGGATTTTCCTTCAGATGTACAAACGCGGATTAGCTTACAGAAAAAATGCCCCGGTAAATTGGTGTCCGAATGATCAAACTGTGCTTGCTAATGAACAAGTTGTAGATGGCTGCTGCGAGCGCTGCGGAACAACTGTCCTTCAGAGAAATCTTTATCAATGGTTTTTTAAGATAACTGATTATGCCGAGCAACTTCTCGACGGACATAATAAAATCGATTGGCCCGATGAAACAATTCTAAAACAAAAAAACTGGATTGGTAAAAGTGAAGGTGCTGAAGTTACTTTTAAGATTATTGATAATGATAATGATGAAATAAAAGTTTTTACAACTCGTCCCGACACTTTATTTGGTGTTACTTATGTTGTGCTTGCACCCGAACATTCATTGGTTGATAAAATTACAAAACCAGAATTTAAAGCCGGTGTTGATGAATATCGTGAATCAACAAAAAAATTAACTGAGATTGAACGTACTTCAACTGTTAAGGAAAAAACCGGAGTTCCAACTGGCGCGTTTGCAATCAATCCTGTTAATGGAGAAAAAGTTCCTGTTTGGATTTCTGATTATGCACTAATCACTTACGGAACAGGCTGTGTAATGGCTGTTCCGGCACACGATGAAAGAGATTTTGATTTTGCAACTAAGTTTAATCTTCCAATCCGCAAAGTAATTTTGCAGGACGGAACGAGTGAAACTGATGAATTGAAATCAGCTTTTACTGAAATTGGAATTATGATAAACTCAGGACAATTTAATGGACTAAGATCCGATGATGGTATAACAAAAGTTATAAAGTATCTTGAAGAAAATAATTTTGGCAAAGGGAAAATAAATTATCGTTTGCGTGATTGGTTGATCTCACGCCAGCGTTATTGGGGAACACCGATCCCGATAATTCATTGTCCTACTTGCGGCGAGGTTCCTCTTGATGAAAGTGAATTACCTGTTGAACTTCCTTATGATGTTGATTTTAAACTCGGCGGTGAATCTCCGCTTGCAAGAAATGAAAAGTACATAAATGTAAAATGTCCAAAGTGCGGAACTGATGCAAAACGTGATCCTGATACAATGGATACGTTTGTTGACTCATCTTGGTATTACTTGCGTTTTCTGGATCCAAAAATTTTTACATCAGCTTTTAATAAAGAACTTGCAAACAAATGGACTCCTGTTGATATGTATGTTGGCGGTAAAGAACATTCTGTTATGCATCTTTTGTATGCAAGATTCTTTCATAAGTTTTTACGTGATATCGGACTTGTTAACAGCGATGAACCTTTTGCAAAACTTGTTCATCAAGGAGTTATTACAAAAGACGGTGCAAAGATGTCAAAGTCGCGCGGTAATGTTGTTAATCCTGATGAGTTTACCTCAAAGTATGGTACAGATGTTTTTAGGATGTACTTAATGTTTATGGGTCCTTACGATCAGGGTGGTGATTGGAGTGATAAAGGAATTTCCGGCGTTGAACGTTTTGTAATTCGTAGTTATGAATTGTTTAATCAGTACCGCGATATTATCAATCAAGCATCTGCAAAAGATAAATATGATATTTTTACTTTATCAGAAAATGAGAAAAAAGTGTATCGAAAATTAAATCAAACACTAAAGAAGTTCGGTGAAGAGATTGAACATTTCAGATTTAATACTGCAATCGCTTCTTTAATGGAGTTGATAAACGAGCTTAAGGTTTTGGAAAATTGCAGTAAGGAAATTCAGAGTTACGTGTTGCAAAGATTTGCGATTATGCTTGCGCCGGTTGCTCCACATCTTGGGGAAGAGTGCTGGCAGATAATTGGAAATGAAAAATCAATCTTCCAGAATCCGGTTGTGTTTGAAGTTGATAAAGAAGCATTGATTGAAGATACTGTAAATATTGCTGTTCAGGTAAATGGAAAATTAAGAGCAACGATTCCCGTTCCAATGAACAGTGAACAGGAAACAGTAAAGCCTTTTGTATTTGCTGATGAAAAGGTAAATAAGTTTACTGATGGCAAAACAATTGTGAAAGAAATATTCGTAAAAAATAAAATTTATAACATAGTAGTAAAGTAAAATCGCAATGGTGCGCAGATTACTCTGATTATCCTGATCTGCGCTGATCTGCTAAATCTGTGTAATCAGCGTTCTATTTTTTTAATTTAGGAAGTAATAAATGTTAGACATAAAACTTATTCGTGAATTATTTGTCGGCAGTGCAAAAAGCCAATGAGTCATTTGGAAAATATTGTAATCGCTGATTTATTTATAAAGATTAAACAAATAATTAATGCTTCCCGCAGTAAACTAGCTCAAACCATAAATAACGAATTGATTCAAACTTATTGGCAAATTGGAAAAGCGATTGTTGAAAAAGAAAAGACAAATAATTATGATGACAAATCCAGTCGTCAAATTATTTTAGATTTGTCCAAACAATTATCCAGAGAATTAGGGAAAGGATTTTCACGTTCAAATCTTTTTTATATGAGAAATTTTTACCTCTATTTCCCCGATGTCCAGACGCTGTCTGGACAATTAACATGGTCACACTATTGCGAACTGTTGTCTGTTTCTGATGATAACAAACGTTCATTCTATGAAAAAGAAACCATAAATTGCGGTTGGTCTGTTCGTGATTTAAAAAGACAAATCGCAAGTTCTTTATTTGAACGTCTTCTCCTTTCCGAAGGAAAACCAAATAAAGAAAAGGTTTTGAGATTAGCAAAAGAAGGTCAGGCTATTCTTAATCCATCAGACATTCTAAAAGACCCGTACGTATTTGAGTTTTTAGGGATTCCCGAGAACAAACCGATCTTAGAAAAGGACTTAGAATTAAAACTGATCCGACACATTGAGGATTTTCTTTTGGAACTTGGGAAAGGTTTTATGTTTGTTGGCTCACAGTTTCGGATTACCTTAAACAATGTTCACCATTATATCGATTTGGTTTTTTACAATAAAATTTTAAAAGCATACATTTTGATTGACCTAAAATCTGCAAAGTTTCAGCCTGATAATGTTGGTCAAATGAACATGTATCTCAACTATTTCAAAACTGAAATTAATCAAGAAGAAGATATTGAACCAATTGGAATTATTTTGTGCACCGATAAAGATGAAGTGGTTGCAGAATATGCCCTTGGCGGGTTAACAAACCAAATTTTTGCATCAAAGTACGTTTATTATTTGCCCGATAAAGAAATATTGATTAGAGAAGTTGAAAGATTTTTAATAGAAGATAAATTAACAAAACAATAACCACTTAGGTTTAAAAATCATAATCATCAAATTCCGTTGGTTAACGGATTAGTTTATAATTGACTTAAAAAAACTTTAGAAAGTATATTAAATGTTAGACATAAAACTTATTCGTGAAAATCCTGAAAAGGTAAAACAAGGCATTGCAAACAAGAACGAGAAGAACAGGATTGATGAACTTCTTGAGCTCGATAAACAGCGTAGAGATATTATTGCACATGCTGATGAACTGAAATCAAGACGTAATTCTGTTTCTCAGCAAGTCGGACAAATGAAAAAATCCGGACAGGATGCAACTGAAATTATTGCCGAGATGAAACGTGTTGGCGATGAGATTGCTGAGTATGATGCAAAGTTAAGATCAGTTGAAGAAGAGATTGATACAATATTAAGATTCATTCCCAATCTTCCTCACTCATCTGTTCCAGTTGGAAAATCCGCAGAAGAAAATGTTGAAGTAAGACGCTGGTTGCCGGAAGGATTTAAGTTTGAAAATGATTTTAAACCAATGGATCATGTTGAACTCGGGAAGAAACTCAACATACTTGATTTTGAACGCGGGGCAAAAATAAGCGGTTCCGGTTTTCCTGTTTACAAAGGCAAAGGCGCAACATTAGAACGTTCACTAATCAATTTTATGCTGGATTATCATTTACAAAATCATAATTACTCAGAAATTTTTCCACCATTTCTTGTGAACAAAGAATCATTACGCGGAACCGGTCAGCTACCTAAAATGGAAGAAGACATGTACACGATTGAAAAAGATGGATTGTATGCAATTCCAACAGCAGAAGTTCCGATTACAAATATTCATCGAGATGAAATTTTGAACGAAAAAGATTTGCCAATAAAATACGTTGGCTACTCCGCTTGCTTTAGAAGAGAAGCCGGTTCTTACGGCAAAGATTCAAAAGGATTTTTGCGTGTTCATCAGTTCAATAAAGTTGAGATGGTAAAATTTGTAAAACCGGAAACTTCTTACGATGAATTAGAATTACTTGTAAAAGATGCTGAAGATATTTTGCAGGCATTAAATATTCCGTATAGAATTTTAATGCTGTGTTCCGGTGATTTAAGTTTTTCAGCAGCAAAATGTTACGATATCGAGACATGGTCACCAGCAGAAAATAAATGGTTAGAAGCATCATCCTGCAGCAACTTTGAAGATTTTCAAGGGCGTAGAGCAAATATTCGTTTTAGAAATGAACAAACTAAAAAACCAGAGTTCGTTCATACACTTAATGGCAGCGGTTTAGCAACAAGCAGATTGATGGTTTCGCTTTTGGAAAATTATCAGACGCCAGAAGGAAAAATTGTTGTACCAAAAGCTTTGCACAAATACACAGGGTTTAATGTAATTGACTAAAGTCATGCTGTCCCGAATCTTCGGGATCAGCATTTTACAAAAATGCAAAAGATCCCGATCCCGATAAATCGGGACGGGATGACAAACATTTTAATGATTCAAATCACCCCGAAATAGCTTAGGGGTTTTTATATTCGCACAGTGATTGAGCAATAAAAAAAGTATCTTACTCTAAATCAAAATCTTACACTTACTCGTTATTAATGAAAAATCTATTAACACTAAAAAAATATTTTGTTAAGTATAAAACCAAATTGTTTTGGGGAATGCTTTTCATTCTTATCTCAAATGCTGGTACGGTTTATTTACCAATCCTATTAAAAGATGCCATAAATGATTTACGTAATAATGTAAGCAATCAACAATTACTTAAGTATGCGCTTTTAATTGTTGGTACTTCAATCGTTGCTGGAATTTTCAGATACTTAATTCGCCAAACGATCATCGTTGTTTCAAGAGAAATTGAGTATGATTTGCGCGGTGATTTTTGGGAACACATTCAAAAACTTCCACTGAGATATTTCCAGAATAACTCAACTGGCAATATAATGTCTCATGCCACCAATGATATTAATGCAGTCAGAATGTTCATAGGTCCGGCTGTAATGTATTCGATTGATACTATGATTCGTTTGATTATTGTTGTAACAATAATGATCTCAATAAATTTACCACTCACTATTTATTCGCTGCTGCCTCTGCCGATTTTATCTTATGGAGTTTATAGAATTGGAAAATTAATTCATGAGAAGTACACAAGGATTCAGGAAAATTTTTCTGAATTGACCACGCGTGCACAGGAAAATTTTTCAGGGATTCGTATAATCAAATCCTACGTTCGTGAAGCTAACGAAATAAAAAAATGGAACGAACTCAGTAAAGAATATCTTCGCAAGAATATGAACCTCGTTCGAATTCAGGCTTTAATTATGCCAATACTTTATATGATAACCGGCATTTCCATAATAGTCGTTATCTGGATCGGCGGCGGAAAAGTTATCAACGGAGAGATGAATCTCGGTGATATTACTGCGTTTATTGTTTACCTCGGAATTTTAATCTGGCCGGTCATTGCTTTTGGCTGGGTTATGAATATTATTCAGCAAGGCGAAGCAAGTATGAAACGATTGAATAAAATTTTAAATGAGCCTTATGAGATTCAGGATCTATCATCAGCAGATATTACTGTAAAAGATTTAAATGGTGAAATTGAATTAAGAAATGTTTCTTTCAGATATTCGGATTCACTGCCTGAAGTTTTAAAAGATGTCAATCTTAAAATTCCTGTTGGTTCAACGCTTGCGATTGTCGGGCATACCGGCTCAGGTAAAACAAGTTTAATAAATTTAATTCCGAGACTTTATGATGTAACATCGGGTGAACTTTTTATTGATGGCAAAAATGTAAAAGATATTCCACTTGATGTGTTGAGAACTAATGTTGCTGTTGTTCAACAGGAATCATTTTTGTTTTCTGATTCTGTTTACGGAAATATCGCTTACGGATTAAGAGAAGTTGATAAACAAAGAGTCGAAGAGGTAGCACGCATTGCAAACTTTAATAAGGATGTTGAATCGTTTCCAAAGGGTTACGAAACAATTGTTGGTGAAAGAGGAATAACATTTTCAGGCGGACAAAAACAAAGAGCATCTCTTGCACGGGCACTTGCTGTTGATCCTAAAATATTAATTCTTGATGACTCATTCTCAGCAGTTGACACTCACACCGAAGAAGAAATCTTAAAGAACTTACGCGAGTTTATGAAAGACAGAACAAGCATAATTATCAGCCATAGAATTTCTACTGTTAAAGATGCTGATAATATTATTGTACTTGCAGACGGAAAAATTGCTGAGCAAGGCACCCACGAAGAATTGGTTGCCTTAAATGGTCTGTATGCAGATTTACATTACAAGCAATTATTAGAAAAAGAATTAGAGGAATTATAAAAAGCATCACCCCTGCCTTCCGACAGGCAAGCAAACCCTCTCCAAAGGAGAGGGCTTTAGGAATGTTATAAAGTCCCTCTCTTTATAAGAGAGGGATTTAGGGTGAGTTAGAAGTGACTGGAATCTTTAGAGAAAAATAATAAAATTTTTTATGAGCGATAAAAAACACGACGACGAAATTTTAGGCAAAGCATACGACTCAAAGTTGATGAAGCGGCTTCTTACATACATTAAGCCTTACAAAAAGTACGTTGTCTTTGCCATAGTTCTTAATGTGCTGGTTGCTGCTCTCGGACCACTGCGCCCCTACCTTACAAAAATTGCGATTGACGATTATATTGTTCATTCGAATTATAATGGATTGATGTTGATTGGTATTGCTTTGTTCGCATCACTTGTGCTGCAGGCTGTTGTGCAATACTTTTTAACTTACTACACACAATATCTTGGTCAAAGAACTCTTTATGATATCCGCACACAGATTTTTGAACATACACAAAAACTCGCACTCAAATTTTTTGATCGCACGCCGATTGGCAGGATTGTTACGCGCGCTACAAATGATGTTGAATCACTCAGCGAATTGTTTTCGTCCGGAATAGTAATGGTGTTTAGTGATGTGTTTATAATTTTGTGGATACTCGGCTTTATGTTTTTTATGGATATTCCCCTTTCACTTGTTACACTTTCTGTGCTTCCGGTTCTAATCTACGGAACTTTCCTTTTTAGGAAAAAAGTTAGAGAAAGTTATCGTGATGTTCGCTTTCACCTTGCGAGATTAAATTCATATATGCAGGAACACGTAACAGGGATGAGCGTCGTTCAGATTTTTAGAAAAGAAACTGATGAGTTCAAGAAGTTTTCAGAAATAAATGCTGATCATCGTGAAGCAAATATTAAATCTATTTTTTATTATGCAATATTCTTTCCAAGTGTTGAGTTACTTAGCTCAATTGCAATTGCATTAATCGTTTGGTACGGCGGCGGAAAAGTAATTCAAAGCTCTCTAACAATCGGTGTGCTATTTGCATTCATTCAATATACTGAAATGTTCTTCCGTCCGATTCGTGATCTTTCAGAAAAGTATAATATACTTCAAACTTCAATGGCTTCATCGGAGAGAATTTTTAAACTGCTTGATAATCAAACATTTATAAAAAATCCCGAAGACGCCGTAAAGCTTAATGGGATATCGGGTAAAATAGAATTCAAAGATGTCTGGTTCGCTTATGATGATGAAAATTATGTGTTGAAAAATATCAACTTCAACATTAATCCCGGTGAAACCGTTGCAATAGTTGGACACACAGGTGCAGGCAAGTCCACTTTGATAAATATTCTTACAAGATTTTATGACATCAATAAGGGCTCAGTTTTATTGGATGGAATTGATATTCGGAATGTTGATAAGCGTGATTTAAGGAAATATATTTCAATTGTTTTACAGGATGTTTTTCTTTTCTCCGGGACTATTCGATCTAATATTAATATGGATAATGATGAGATAGGAATAGAAAAAATAATTGATGCGGCAAAAACTGTTGGTGCAGATAAATTTATTTCCAATCTTCCAAATCAATATGAAGAAGAAGTTAAAGAAAGAGGTGCAACATTAAGCGTGGGGCAAAAACAATTAATTTCTTTTGCGCGGGCTTTAGCTTATGATCCAAAAATATTAATTTTGGATGAAGCAACTTCAAGCATTGATACAGAAACCGAGCAGTTGATTCAAACTGCAATTGAAAAACTCTTAGTTGGAAGAACCGCAATTGTAATAGCTCATCGGCTTTCAACAATACAAAATGCTGATAAAATAATTGTTCTGCATAAAGGAGAAATAAAAGAGATTGGCAATCATCAGGAACTTCTTGCTAAACGAGGAATCTATTACAAACTGTATCAGCTTCAATACAAAGATCAGGAAACTTTTAAAACAACATAAATTCTAATTAATAAAGGGAAGCGCACATGCCTACAGTAAAATTCATGACTCTCGCCCGTCATATCATCGAAGGAGAAAGAATGCACCCGGAGGCAACCGGTGAACTTTCTGATCTTCTGCACGATCTTTCACTTGCTGCAAAAGTTATTTCACTTGAGGTAAATAAAGCAGGCTTGATAGATATTATTGGTTTCACCGGCAGCGAAAATGTTCACGGAGAGAAAGTAAAAAAATTAGATATACTTGCTCACGAAATGCTCGTTAAAGCGATGGATCACGGCGGTCACCTCTGTGCGATGGCTTCCGAGGAGGAGGAGGATATAATTCATATACCTAATCAGTTTAATGTTGGCAAATACGTTCTTTTATTTGACCCGCTTGATGGATCTTCCAATATTGATGCAAACATTAATATCGGTACCATTTTTTCCATTTTCAAAAGAGTAAGTCCTGAAGGAACGCGCGGTACACTTGCAGATTGCCTGCAGCAAGGCATACATCAGGTTGCAGCCGGCTATGTTGTTTATGGATCGAGTACAATGTTGGTTTACTCCGCAGGGCACGGCGTGCACGGTTTTACACTTGACCCATCCTTCGGCGAGTTTATTCTTTCCCATGAAAACATCAAAATTCCAGAAAAAGGAAAAATATACAGCATCAATGAAGGGAACTATCTTTATTGGCACCCGGGGTTAAAGAAATACATAAAGTATTTACAGCGTGAAGATAAACCAACCAACAGACCATATTCCGGTCGTTACATCGGCTCGATGGTTGCCGATATACACCGCACCTTACTTTACGGCGGAATTTTTATGTACCCATCTGATTCAAGAAGTCCGAATGGAAAATTGAGGTTGATGTATGAATGTAACCCCATGGCTTATTTGGTTGAAGCAGCAGGCGGACGGGCAATAGACGGCACCCAAAGAATTTTAGAAGTGCAGCCTTCAAGCCTCCACCAACGAACACCGATTTATATCGGCAGCCCTTATGATGTAACTGTAGTTGAAGATTTCTTAAAGAAAGAAGAACTTAGTAATTAGGGGGACGGATCGGTCAGGAGACCGATCCCTACAAATTTAACTCATCAACAAAAGATAATAATCATAGAGTCAATTGTTCAATAAATTTTCTATCAAATGTAGGGAACGGACTCCCGTCCGTTCCGTTGGGGCCGTTGGGGGTAGAGATGTTT
>DAOLIQ010000029.1:0-34080 GCA_035328465.1 Ignavibacteriaceae bacterium
TTGATTGCATTGGAAGATCAATTGAAGTCAGACATTAATTTTTTTAATCTAAAAAATACTCAGGAAAAACTATATGGATCATTTAGATCAATTAGAAAATAAAAGTGTTCATATCTTCCGCGAAGCTTACGCTAACTTTAAGAATATTTGTATGCTGTGGTCTATTGGAAAAGACAGCACGGTTTTGTTATGGCTTGCTCGAAAAGCTTTCTTCGGTCATGTACCCATTCCGTTAGTTCATATTGATACTAATTACAAAATACCGGAAATGATTGAGTATCGCGATAGGCTGGCAAAAGAATGGAATTTAATTATGATTTATGGTCAAAACGAAGAGGCTCTTCAAAACAAGCAAACCTTTCCTGATGGCAATGTTGATAGAATTACCTGCTGCGGAAATTTAAAAACTGAAGCACTTAAAAACACACTGAGCGGTAAATGGAAACGTTACCGGCTGAATAATGAATTAGGCGAATATGAAGTTGACAAAAATACTGAACCCTTTACCGGAGTAATTGTCGGTGCCCGCTCCGATGAAGAAGGAAGCAGGTCTAAAGAAAGATATTTCTCCCCAAGGGACACAGAAAACCAGTGGGATGTAGGCGATCAGCCGCCGGAATTCTGGAATCAATTTAAAACTGATTTTGCACCGGGAACACATCTCAGAATACATCCATTACTTGATTGGACCGAACTTAACATTTGGGAATATATTAAACGAGAAAATATTCCTACCGTTTCTCTCTATTATAATAAAGGTGATGGGAAAAGATATCGCTCGCTTGGCTGCTACCCTTGCACATCCCCTATTGAATCTGCTTCAAGAAACGTTGATGAAATAATTGAGGAATTAAAAAGCGGCAAACTAAAAAATATTGCTGAAAGATCCGGAAGAGCTCAGGATAAAGATGATGGCGGGGGTCTTGAAACTCTGAGACGCGACGGATATATGTAATTATTATTTAATAAAGAAACTAAAATTCAAAATGAGCATGAAAGAACAAATGAATATTGTAATTGCCGGTCATGTTGACCACGGCAAAAGTACAATTATTGGTAGATTATTAGCTGACACAAATTCACTGCCGGAAGGTAAGCTTGAACAAATAAAAACAATGTGCGAATTAAGCTCAAAACCTTTTGAATATGCATTTTTGCTTGATGCATTAAAGGATGAACGATCACAGGGGATTACAATAGATTCAGCAAGAGTTTTTTTCAAAACTAAAAAGAGAGATTACATAATTATTGATGCGCCCGGTCATATCGAATTTTTAAAAAATATGGTTTCGGGTGCTGCACGTGCTGAGGCAGCTTTACTTGTAATTGATGCTCAAGAAGGCGTACAGGAAAATTCACGAAGACATGGTTATATGCTTTCGATGCTTGGCATAAAACAAATTGCAGTAATAGTTAATAAAATGGATCTGATTGATTATGATAAGAAAAAATATGAAAAAATTGTTGCCGAATATTCTAAGTTTTTAACCGATATAAATGTTGTCCCAACCCGATTTATTCCTGTCAGCGGGATGGAAGGGGAAAATATTGCTTCTTCAAATGGCAAAATGCCGTGGTACACAGATCGAAATCTTTTAGACAATCTGGATGATTTTGAAAAAGAAAAACCCGCTCTAAATAAACCATTCAGAATGGCTGTCCAGGATGTTTATAAATTTACAAAGTTTAGAGATAGCAGAAGGATTGTCGCCGGAACAATCGATAGTGGAACTATAAAAGCAGGAGACGATGTAGTATTCTACCCTTCAGGCAAAAAAAGTAAAGTCAAGGCTATCGAAGTATTCAACCAGAAGACTCCGGATTTTGCTCAGGTTGGATTTGCGACAGGATTTACTTTAGAAGAGCAAATTTATGTGACGCGCGGCGAGATGGTGGTTAATGCTATTGAACTAAAGCCGCAGGTTGCAAAGAGAATAAAAGTAAATTTGTTCTGGTTAGGAAAAAAACCGTTAATAAAGAAAAAGGATTATTTCCTGAAGCTTGGGACTGCAAAAGTAGGTTGTAAACTCGAAGAAATTCAGAGAGTAATTAATGCATCCAACCTTAACGCACTCGATACAAACGATCGCATAAACAGACACGATGTTGCTGAATGTACTTTAGTTTTAAATAAAGCAATTGCTTTTGATAAATTAGACGACATTGCCCAAACAAGCCGCTTTGTTATTGTAGATGAATATGAGATAGCTGGCGGTGGAATCATTAAAGAAGGACTTGAAGATAAACTAACCTGGGTCAGAGATACCATATTACTTCGAAATTATAAATGGCAAAAAAGCATTCTTTCGAATGAACAACGCGCAGAGAAATACAATCAAAAGGCAACAATAATTATTCTTACAGGTTCAAAAAAATCCGGCAAAAAAGAAGTTGCAAAAGCATTAGAAGCAAAACTTTTCGCTGAAGGTAAATATGTTTATTTCCTCGGAATTGGTAATGTTCTTTACGGAGTTGACGCAGACATTAAAGGTAAAGAAAATAATCGTGAAGAGCATTTGAGAAGACTTGGCGAGGTTGCACATATTCTGCTTGATTCCGGAGTGATTTTATTGTTAACAGCCTTAGAATTAACACAAGATGATCTTGAAATTTTAAAATTATCAGTTGACCCCGATAAAATAGAAGTAATCTGGGTTGGCGAAGAAGTAACCACTGATATAGCTCTTGATAGCAAAGTACCAGGTTTAATAGATGTTGATGAGTCAGTCGAGATGATCAAGAATTTACTTTATGATCAGGGGATAATTTTTAAACCATGGTAAATTTTCCAAATAAGGAATAGACTGAATAAGCAATTTTAATGAATAATTTACCCAATGCAATTCATATAGGATTCTCTAAATGCGGCTCAACTTTTTTACAATCCTATTTAAGGCAGCATTCTAAAATTTTCCTAACTCATAAACTACATTTTTTCAGCCCATTCGGTTTTGATAATTTCAAAAAGGGGGCTGGGTATTACAGCGAATATTTTAAATCGGCAAGTCCTAACTCTGTTAAAGTTGATAGTGATGAACACATTGTACTTCCGATTTATCACCCGGTATTAGGCTCCGCAGCCACAACAATTGATTCTGTCAAAACAGTTGTTCAAAGAATCAAAGCAACAGTTGAAGATGTGAAAATAATTCTAATTATTCGAAATCAAGTTAGCCTAATATTATCAAGATATTCCGAGTATTTGCTTGCAGGAGGAAAATTTTCATTCAAAAAGTTTTTAGAAGAAAACTTATGCTGCAGCCTTGATCAAAAGAATTACTACCAAAATTTTTATTCGGAAATAATCAACATATTAACTGAAAATTTCGCCCCTTCAAATGTTTTGGTTTTATTGCAAGAGGAATTCTGGACCGAGCGCAAAAAAGTAATCGGCAGGTTATGTGAATTTTTAAATATTAATGTTGAATACCCGGTAAATACAAAAATAAGAGATCGTCGTATCGGACTTTCATACAGGGGAATGATTTTAATGCGTGCCTTAAATAGGCTTATAGTTATTTCTCCCGAAAATTTTTTAAACCCTGCGCAAACAAAGCTGCCTTACGGCATTTATAAATTTTTTCAGAGGCTGATCCGATTGATTGATTACTATCTTCCTAAAAGTCTTAAAGGTAATAGAGATCAGATATTTCCAGAAGAATTGAAATTAATAGTTCAGAATACTTTCAGAGAAGATAATATTAAGCTCAGCATTTTACTCAATAAAGATCTTAAATCTTTAGGTTACTAAATCTATTTTAGTTTTATAGAATATTTTTCTAATTAAAAAATTAATTGATCTTCCAAGCCGAAATTCATCTTTATTCGGTATAAAAAACAAAGCATATTTATAAATGTATTCTTACTTTTTAGGTAATTAAATAATAAAATTAAAGCTAAACTTTAACAACGAAAGCGAATTAATGAATTTTGATATCAATAAAATTATAGAAATTGCAAAAAGTGCTGGTGATGCCATAATGGGGATTTATCAAACTGATTCTTTTGAGGTTGAAATGAAAAGTGACAACTCCCCCCTTACCCGAGCGGATAAAGCTTCTCATGAGGTTATTGCTAAAGGTCTTTCCAAATTGTATCCGGATATTCCCATTCTATCTGAAGAAGGTAAATCTATTCCTTATGATACTAGAAAGAACTGGAGTCATTTTTGGTTAGTTGATCCCTTAGATGGCACAAAAGAATTTATAAAAAAAAATGGCGAATTTACTGTTAACATAGCACTGATTAAAAATGCTGCCCCCATAGCCGGAGTTATCTATGTACCTGCACAAGAACTGATGTATTATGGAGTTGTGGGAAAAGGTGCTTATAAAAAAAGAGGTGAACAGACTCCGGTCGAAATATCAGTTTCAAAGAATTTAGATGCGGGATTGATTGCTGTTAAAAGTCGGTCACATTCCTCTGAAGATGAGGAAAAGTTTTTTGCAAATTATAACCTAATTGATACAATCTCAGTCGGTAGTTCATTGAAGTTTTGTATGGTTGCCGAAGGGAAAGCACAAATTTATTATCGAAATGGTCCTACTTGGGAATGGGATACAGGAGCTGGACACGCTATAATTTTAGCAAGTGGTGGAAATGTTTCTGGAATTGGACAGGGATTAAATTATAATAAAGAATCTCTGTTAAACGGTAGCTTCCTAGTAACAGCAGAATAATAATGAATCAGCAGAAACCTCTTATTATTATTGGTGCCCACAGATCGGGGACTACTTTTACCGGAAATATGATTTCACTTTCAGATGAGGTTTGTTATATAAGGGATCCATTTGCAAAATATAGAAGGGCTGGTCTATTTCAACTACGTCCTAAAAATTTTTTCACTTATATAACTGATGTGAACGGAAACGAATATCACGAAACTTTTCAACGAATGATTCAATTTAAATATTCTTTAACCGAAGAATTAAGTTTCATTAGAAAGTCGATTGATATCAAGCCTTTATTTGGAGATATCTTCCGATTTAAAGTTGCAAAGTTGAAAAATAAACGGGCTTTACTAAAGGCTGCAACTGCTTTATTTTCTACTGAATGGCTGCAAAAGAATTTTGATTTTCGGGTCTTAGCTTTAATAAGACATCCGGCAGCTTTCATCAGTAGTTTGAAAAGGCTGAATATTACTCACCCCTTTGTTGAATTTGTGAATCAACCTTTATTAATGAAAGACCACCTTCAACAATTCGAAAGTAAAATAAACGGATATTCTCAACTGCAGTTAAAAGCTGGCCATACAAATACTCCGGACATTATTGACCAGGGAATTTTACTTTGGAATATAATTTATAGCTTTATGCTGAAGATGAGAGAAAAACATCCTGAATGGTTAATGCTAAATCACGAAAATATTTCTATTGAACCAATAAGACATTTTGAAAATATATATAAACATTTCCAACTCAATTTTACAGACGATATTAAAACTAAAATTATTGATTATACTTCCCAATCAAATCCTTCTGAGGCTGTAAAAGGCAAATGGAATTCTCTGAAACGGAATAGCTCACAAAATGTAAAAAATTGGAAGAACAGATTGTCACCAGAGGAAATAGAGAAAATTTATAACGGCACTAATGAAATTGCAATGAATTTTTATAAATCAGACGATTGGTAAACCCGATAAATATTTATCATGAAAAAGAAAATCTTAAAATTTATCTTTCAGCATCCGCACATTTACTCACTTTATTTGACGGCCAGAAATTTTGATGCCCGAACTTTTTTTTCCATCAAATCTTATCAAATAAAGGATGTGGTAATATGCGGTATGCCCCGATCAGGCTCCACTTTGCTGTTCAATATCATAAAAGAAATGTTAAGATTACACTATACGAAGATAGACCCATATTTTATCAACGATAAACAATATAACAAACTTCTTAAAAGTGAAATTTCTTTGGTTGTAAAAAAGAATCATCGTTATTCGCCGCTTTTAAAAAAAAGAATTATGAAAGGATTGTCAATCGGGTTTTTCACCCATCGAGATATTAGGGATGTAGTTGTCTCGTTGAAACAAATCGGCAGGATACCTGAATTTGATAAATGGACAAATAGAGGAAGACTCCGGAAAATTGTAAATGATGCTTTACTTTATGCCGAAACCCGTAAAGTAACCATGATAGAATACGACCAATTGTTAAATCAAAAAAAAAATGTGATTGATCAATTGGAGAAGAGGTTGGGGTTAAAATTGACTGATGAAGAAAAGGAAAGTATTATTCAAAAAACAGATATTGATAAAACTAAAAAAATGCTTGAATCCAGAAATGAAAGCGAACAAATAGACTATTCAAATCACTTGCATCAAAATCATATTAGCGATGGCAAAGTTGGTAAATGGAAAGATATATTAACCGACGATGAAATAGTACGAATAAATAATGAAGCAAAAGATTTTCTGAATCTTTTTAATTATAAATAATTCCCGAATATTATTATTCCAATATTTAGTTTATGATCAAAGTTAATCTTATCAGTGTAATTAAAAGATATATTAAACCCGGCAAACCTGCCGGTGATAATTTAAAAATCCTCCGGGACGATACTTTTTTAGTTTCTTATCCAAGATCGGGTAATACTTGGATGAGATTTTTATTAGGAAACTATTTGTTCGGAGAAAAATTTGATTTCCTTACAAAAGAAAAATTTATTCCTGCGATAAGGGCAAATACAAATGGAGAATTGCTGAAGGTACCTCAACCGAGAATATTAAAGAGTCATTCGCAGTACACACCGATATATCCCAAAGTCATCTACATTGTTAGGGATCCCAGAGATGTAATAGTATCCCATTATAATTGGGCAAAGAAAAATCCAAATAAAAAAAGAGATAATACAAAATTAACTTTTGAACAATACGCTGATATTTTCTTTAAGGGTGATTTCTCCTTTGGGGGATGGAATGAACATGTTATCGGATGGAGAAGCAATTCAAATAAAATTAAAAACGGCTTTCTGTTTATCAAATACGAAAATCTAAGAAATGACACTTTTAATACTCTAAAAAAAACCCTCGAATTTTTAAATATTGTTCCTGAAGAAAATAAAATTATAAACGCAATCGAAAAAACTTCATTTGATCAAATGAAAAAATTAGAAAAGAAGCAACAGGCAGAACTTAAAGGAATTGCTTCTCCTACCGGGAATATTGATTTTGTGGGCAGCGGTAAAAGCGAATGGCAGTTTTATTTGAAAGACGAAATTAAAGAAAGATTCAAGACGTATTTTGGATCAACTATGATGTCGTTGGAATATGGGAAAGATATTAATTGGTAATAATAAACCGACAATTTAAATATTTTAGAAATTGAATCAACTAAAAAATAAAAACGTGACTCGCCAATTGGCTAAGGGTGGGCTAACCGGAATCTCCGGATACCTTTTATTAAAACCTCTTAATCTGCTGACAAGCGTTCTGCTTGCAAGATTTTTAGGAGCTGATGGTTTTGGGCTTTACTCGCTTGGTTTAAGCATAAATGTTTTGCTAAATGTTTTTACAAATTTTGGATTTCCGCAGGGGATTGTAAAACTTTCTATTAAGTACCGGACTGAAGGCAGCAAAGAGAAAGTCAAGGGAGTCCTATACTCCAGTTTGATTTTCTCCGTAAGTCTTTGCGTTTTGATTGTAATTACTCAGTTAATATTTGCAGAAGAAATAAGTAAAATGTTCTTTGACAATGATTCATTAGCGAGTGTAATTATTATCTTCGGTTTATCAATCCCCTTCAATACTCTTTATACTTTCCCGGCAGCCTTCGCACAAGCGTTCAAAAAAATAAAATATCAATCTATTATTCTAAATATTGCCAGACCTCTAAGTTTTTTACTCTTCACGATTGTTGTTGTTTCTTTTAAGTGGGATCTTGACGCAGTTCTTTATGCAAATTTAATTTCGACAATTGTAACGGCTGTTATTGGTTTTTATTACATACTAAAGTATTTCCCTGAATTCTATCAAACGAAAATTAAACCAATTTATGAGTTCAAAAATTTAATAACTTTCTCTGTTCAGACTATGTTCACTGGTTTTCTTTCAATATTAATGATAAAAATTGATAGAATCATGATTGGCTATTTTTCAACAAGTTCAGATGTTGGGATTTATTCTGCAGCAGCAAACCTGGCGATCAATGTCACTTTTTTTCTCACTCCCTTTGCAATGATTTTTGCACCAATTTCTGCTGAGTTATTTCATTTAAATAAAATAGACGAATTAAATAAAGCATTTAAAAATGTTACTCGATGGCTTTTAATTTTTACTCTTCCTTTATTTTTTATTTTCGCAGGCTTTTCGAAAGAATTATTGCTGATGTTTGGTAAAGACTTTACTATCGGCGGAATTGTGCTGATAGTGATATCTATCGCAGAATTGGTAAATGTTTCAACTGGACCTGTGGGTATTTTATTAAAGATGTCTGGGCATCAAATTATTGATTTAAAAATTTCTGTTCTTGTTTTGGTGATCAATGCTTCGTTAAATTATATTTTAATTCCAATATATGGACTTATCGGAGCAGCAATTGCTACAGCGATTGCTCTTGCTGTCACGCATATAGTCAGATTGTTTATGGTATGGAAATATTTAAATATTTTCCCTTATGATATAAATACATTAAAACCATTTATTTCATTCTTAACGATGGGAATCATATTTTTTATTACTGTTTATTTTTTAGAGCCCGTTACATTGATAAAAATCACTATTGGAGTATTTTTATTAATTGGCTATACGCTTCAATTCCTCATTTCTAAAAAAGACGAAGATGATATTTTTATATTGAACTCACTGAAAAAAAGATTATTGAAAAAAGATAAACGCAGTAAAAAAAATAACTCCGATATTAACGAGTCCGAATAATCACTTTATAATTTAATAATGATATCAATCATTTTCTTAATATTAACAATCTTATTCTCTGTCTATATCCTTTACAGATCTAGAGAAGAATATGAGCTGCTATTATTATTACCGATTATAATCTCTACCAGTTTTTTTGGCTTCTCCCCTTATGAGATTAATATAAAAGGGCTTATTCAAAGCGACGATATTTCATTTCTCTTAATGTTTTTCTTAGTTCTTTTCTTTATTAAAAAAGATATTTATTTAACATCACGTTCCGTTTTTTATTATAGGTATGGTTATCTATTTGTATTGCTATTAGCGTACTTTATTTTTGTTTATGTTCTATCCCTGATTCAGTATCAGGATTACACCGCCACTACAAAAATCTCGAGAATATTTTTTCACTACTTTGCATTTTTTGCTTATTATTTTATTATAGTAAGAATTGAAAAAGAAAGAATTATTCGCCTTTTTGATATAATTGAGAAACTTACCCTGGTTTTAACTTTATTTTTTATTTTAGACTCGGGCTTTGGTATCTCAATATTTGCAGCCACTGACCAGTTCAATATTTATGCAGGAGATGTAGTTGAAAGAAATCTTGCAACTTTTCCTCTGTTTTCATTTTTCATTCTTGCACGATTAAGCCTTAAAAGAGAGGTCAATTGGTACAACATTTTGGGAATACTAGGGATTTTATTCGCAGTATTTTTGCTAATTACTCGTTCCCTTGCAGCCGCGGCAATTATTATTTTATTTGCTGGCTTCTTCTTCAGGGATAAAGTTCTAATTAAGTCCGGTAAAATAAGTAGGTTAATAGCTCGTATAGCATTGATCACTATTTTATTTACAGTAATACTAGTTACTGTTTTTCAATCTCAGATAAAATATTTTGCGACAAAAGTTGAAGACATAACATCCGCAAGTAGTGTTGATGCAGTAGTAGAAGGTACTTCTTTATATAACAGATATTTGATCATTGAAAGCAGAGTTTCCAAGGTGTGGGAAGTGAATCCATTTACAGGATTAGGAATGTTACACCCAGAAGAAGCAAGAAAAGTATTTTATCCCGATCTTTTTATAAGAAGGCAGGATAAACCTGGAACAGTGATTGTGGGTGATCAATCCTGGGGAAGTTACATCGGTAGTGTAGGATTTTTGGGTGTGATTCTTTATTTGCCACTGATGTTATATCCGCTATATTATATTTGGAGAAGAAAAGTTTTATATTCACTTAATATAGATTTCTATACCGTATTACTTGCGCTAATTATGGAGGTTGGCATGAGGTCGTTTTTTAGCAGGAATTTGTTTGTCAGCTTTCACTTACTAGTATTTTATTATGCACTTATTCTCTACTTTATTGAACTTTATCACAACGAAAACATTACAAAGAATACTCCTTCCGCACAATGATTTTTTTATTCTTTGATAAAAAAATTTTAGACTCAAAAAGTATGAATATTATTTGTAATTTAGTTTTTAATCGGTAAAGCCAAGTTGAAATTTAATCAGGTAATAAATTGAATTACATAAAGCAAGTAGTCAATATTCTTTGAAATACCTTCAATCAATTAATCATTAACACATTCAAGAGAAAATATTTTTAATGGATAAAATTTTAGCCTCGGTGGTAGTCCCAACATTTAATTCTGAAAGATTTTTGGAACAAACACTGCAATCTTTATTTCAGCAGGATTATGATAAATTAGAAATTCTGGTCATCGATGGTGGATCCACAGATGGGACAGTAAATATTATAAAAAAATATGAAAATAAAATTGCGTATTGGGTTAGTGAAAAGGATAGCGGACAAAGTAATGCTCTGAATAAAGGATTTAAAAAAGCTAAGGGAGAAATAGTTGGATGGTTATGTTCGGACGATCTGCTTTACAAAGATTCAGTTCGTATTGTAGCAGAAGAATTTGCCAAAGATGATGAGGTGGGAATTGTTTATGGAGATGTTGATCAAATTAATTCTTCCGGCAAAATTTTTCGAAATATAAAATATAAACCAATTACCGCTGACTATATACTTAATGTCCACCATCCCGTTCCTCAGCAAGGATCTTTTTATAGAAGAAGTCTTCTTGAAAAAGTAGGTTACTTAAATGAATCTTTACATCAGGTTATGGATTATGATTTATTTATTAAACTTCTTAAAATATCTAAAGGGGTTTATGTGGGGCGCGCTTTGGGACAATTTAGAATGTTCGAAAGCAATAAATCAACTATTCAGGGGGCTTGGGTCGGTTCTATAGAAGGATTTAAAGTTGGAAAAGAGCATGGCGCTAAAATAATTTCAAGAGTAACTTTTTTACGCTTGAAAAGAATGAGTCGGTTTTTAATAAAAAAAATATTCGGAATTAAATTACATAAGGAGCGTTAAAATGTTTACAAAGAAAAAATCATTCATGTTAATAAATACGACAGTATTTTTTTTAATATTATTTTTATTCAGTCCACTGATGCTGCCTCAAAAAAAGTTGATGTTTGGATTAAATTCTGTTTTCACAGATCCGGTCCTACACAAGATCATCTCAATGCCTCAGCCAACATTACTTGAGATGTTTAAAGATTATCATATACAATATCTGAGATATCCGGGAGGAATACCAACGAGGTATTATTTTTGGGATAGACCAGACCTAATCGATGAAGCTCTGAAATACCATTCGAGTTATCTTGAACAGAGAGGCGATAAAAGAAGTGAATACTATTCCAATTATTCGGATAAAGTATCTGTTCCAGAAACAAATTATCGTGACTTTTTAACTTTTTGTAAACAAAATAAAGTAATTCCGATCATTGAGCTTAATACAACACTTTATGTAGATAACAACAAACTCTATCAATATGAAAAATTTCAAAAGCAAACAAAAAACATAAGTATTCAGGAAAACCGATGGGAAAAAATTGGCGAATATATAAAATCACAAATGAAGTTTACTCATGCAATCCTTGACAACGTAATATGGGAATTTGGTAACGAAGATTACTTTATGTTTGATGCAGAGGAATATGGAACAATTGTAATAAATCTTATGGACATCATCCACAAAAATTATCCAAACGATAAAATTATTGTTGAGATGTCAAATAGCTGGTCGAAGGGCGCTCGAAAAAAACAGTGGAATAAAACTTTTATAGCTTTTTTAGATAAAAAGGGAGCACTAAATAAAATTGATTATTTTGCACCCCATTTTTATGATGCAGGGGGTGAACAATATGACAACTCGAGCCAGATGGTTACAAAAATTCTCAAAAATAATGTATCAAACTTCGAAAATGCAATCTTGTCCAATTTCCCCTCTGGTTTTAAGCCAAAGTTATTCTATACCGAATATGCCTGTGTTTTAACTTCCTTGGATAATAAAAATTATAGCACACAACTTCACGGATTGTTAACATTAAATTATTTTATGCGATTTTATGCATCTCCGAATATAGTGGGGATTATACAACATGCGTTTACTACTATAAAAAATGCATTCTTCTATGCGCCTTCACTAACCAGCCGGTTTGATTATATAACTGAAAAAAACAGTAATTCAGATATATTTTCTTATATCCCCCCTCAATCAGAAGCCGTCAAATTATTTTATAATACTTGTGCTGATAATGTTATTAGTTTTTATTCAACAGACTCTTATCTGTTCTTATGTACTGAAACAAATAATAATTACAAAGTACAAATCTTAAATTTTGAGGAACAATCACAAGAGATTGATCTGAGCAGTATTTCATCTAATATTGGAAGCAAAAAAGGATCGGTAAACACATATATTTTTGATGATTTAAACGCTCACTATTGGAACCCTGAAAAGAATGTTAAAAAATCAGAGTTAAGTTCATATAAGATATCTGTGCCAAAACATTCGTTTACTTCTATCGTTTACTGATTTTTTTTCTCGGAATTTAAGTGAGAATTGTAATCTTTGTCGGTGGTGGAATCGGAGATGTATTAATGACAACTCCAATGTTCAGAGCCATCAAGAAAAAATATCCTGAATCAAGAATTGTTGTTACTGTTATGGGGTCAGCTCAAGCTACAATTCTACTTAATAATTCTAATGTAGATTTCATTATAAATCTAAAGAGTCCTAAATGGTCAGGGGCATTAGGATTTATGCGGTTGTTATTATTTTTTTATAAAGAAAAATTTCAGTATAGTTTTTTAAATCATATTGCAGAAAGAAGAAAATATTTTTTACTTTCTTTTCTGTCGGGTGTTAAAAACAGGATCGGCTACGATAGATCGAAAGTCGCCAGAGAAAAGACATACTTTTTATTTGTAAAATTTCTGACTCAACCTATCAACTATAATTTTAATTCTAAATTAAGAACTGAATTAAATCTGGAGCTACTTAAAGTTATAGACATTATTGACTCTGATATCTCATATGACTTACCGGTCACAAAAAAAATCATACAGAGCAATAGAAAAATAGTTGGAATACACCCAGGCAGTAATACCGGTGGTGAATTAAAAAGATGGCAAATTGAGAATTTTAATGAATTGGGCAAAAAAATTGAAATGAGTTTTGGATTCAAAATTAGATTCTTCATTGGTCCCGAGGAGGAGTATCTTTCAAATGAAATTGATCCCGTTCATGAACAAATTATCAAAGTAAATTTACAGGATGCAGTAGAAAGAATATCGGAGTGTGATTATTTTATTAGTAATGACAGTGGATTAGCCCACATTGCCGCAGCTTTTAAAATCCCGACTATTGTAATATTTGGACCAACCCTGAAAAACGAATATATTCTCCCAACAAAGTACATTGCAATTGATTCGGGAGAACTTGAATGCAGACCATGCTTTCACCTTAGAAAACCTTGTCCAATTGATCAACTATGCTTGAAAAATATTTCCGTTGAGGATGTATTTATTAAGTTTACCATGTTAATTGAAAGTAATTCCGTCTATAATTAATTAAAAAACTTTTAGTCTTTTTTTGCAATTTGGGAATTATAATCATTTGAAGTATTTTATTAAAGTTTAAAAATTGTAATAGTCTATCAACTCTCAATCTCATAAGTTTTAAGAGGAGTATTTATCGTGAAAAATTCATGTTTTATTTTGTTCATTTTCATAGTTTTGACAATACTTACGAGTAATACATACTCGCAGTTTTCAACAAAATACAAAACTGAAAATGTATTCATTGTAGCAATAGATGGATTGAGATATACTGAAGGATTTGCTTCCGGAAATACTTACATACCATTTCTATGGGATAGTTTAGCCCCAAAGGGAACAATTTACACAAACTTTTACAATACTGGTGTTACAACATCCAATTCTGGCCATTCTCAAATTACCAATGGGGTAAGACAGTTATTACTAGTTAATACAAACTCAAGAAATCTTCCAGAGGATAAAGTAGATATGTGTCCGTACGATTTGGATTACACAAGCCACGAGGATAATATCCAGAATCCATCCCCAAATAATATAAGCATTGATACAGATTTACGACCGACCGAACCTACTGTTGGAGAGTATTATCGTAAATTCAAAGGCGCACCAAAAGAAAAAGTTTATTACATAAATGGGCATAGCCGAATTTGGCGTAACCCAGTAAGCCTCTTCCCAGGGTATGGTCCGGATTATGCACCAATTGTAATTCCTGTATACAGCGATCTTGAAACGCTTGATACCGCTTATGCTGTGATTGAGCGTGATCACCCGCCTTTATGTTATGTTCTTTTCGGAGAAGTAGATGCTGCCGGACATTCAGGTGATACCACAAGATATCTAGGACAAATAATGCAGGTTGATTCTCTTATATTTCAACTCTGGCAAAAAATTCAATCGGACTCCGTTTATGCTAACAAAACAACAATGATAATAACCACCGATCATGGAAGACACGATGAACAACATGGGGGGTGGAAAAGCCATGGTGATCAGTGCGGAGGCTGCAGACACGTTTTTCTAATTGCACTTGGACCTGATATCAAGGCCAATACAATTGTTGAAGATGTACATGATCATGTTGACATCGCCCCGACTGTTGGGGCATTATTGAACTTCCCTACCCCTCTTGCTCAAGGAAAAGTTTTAAATGAAATGTTAGTTTCCAAAAGTCTAACTAATCAATCAGTAACTGAATATCCAGATCAAGTATCTTCTGTGATAAATTTAAGCCGCACAGGAGGCTTTTCACGTTCACCTTCTATAACAAAAAATAATAATGGTTTGCATGTAGTTTTTTCAGACAATAATAATGGAAAGAGTGAAATCTATTATACTAAAAGTACTAATAATGGAACTAGTTGGAGCAGTCCTCAAATAATTTTGACAGATCCCAATCCATCCGGATACGAATTAGAACCGGCAATTACATCTGTTGATAGTAATAGTTTATACGTCATCTCGTCCGGTTACCATTATTCGCCTACAGAATCAACTTATCTCTGGCTTTTGAAAGGAATATTAAGCGAAAACTCCGGCTTAACCTGGAATACAGAGTCAGTACTTGATACTCAGCTAACTATTAGTACGAAACCAACTATCGTTTCCACAGGAAAAAATATCACAGCGATTTCAACTGTATCTCATTCTTTGAAAAGTGTGCTGAGCACAGACGGTGGGCTTACATTTGGTCCTTCCGTACTTGTTTCAAAAACGGGATTTCCACAAGTGCCTACTGCGACATATATGAAATCAATCTGTTATTCTGTGTGGCAAAATGTTTCTTGGTTTGAACCGTATTGGAAACTTTGGTTTGGAAAACAGCCGTGGCTTGAGGAAACTGCAATTACTCCAAACCTAACAGATAGTTACCCTTATTATCCGTCCATTAGCAGCGATAATGCCAAACGAATTCATTTAGCATATTCTTATGCTTATATCCCGGATTCATTAGCTCCTGTTGAATGGCGTATTGATTATCTCAGAAGTCTGGATTCTGGTAAAACATGGCAGGACCCAAGTACAATTTCTGGTTTAACAAACTCTTTTCTTCCTAAAATAAAGATTTCTGACAACGGAAAAGTCTGTGCAATTTGGTCATCATTTACAAATAATAAATGGAGTATTCGGGGTACTTATTCCACTGATGCCGGGGTCAGTTGGGTTGAGCCGTTTCAGATTACACAAAAGCAGGAGTTTTCACTTTACAGTGACTTTTTTGTATCCAAAGATACTCTATTCGTTGTCTGGCAGAATTTTAGTAGGGGAAATTGGGAATTGTTATTCACTAAGTACGTGTTGAACCCTCCGAATGAATTCAATAAAATCCTGGATAAAAAGTCATCGATTGTGTTCGCTCTCGACCAAAATTATCCAAATCCGTTTAACCCAACGACAAATATTCGATTTCAATTGCCAAAGGATTCTTTTGTCAGTTTGAAAATTTTTGATTTATTAGGGACAGAAGTTTCAACCTTAATTAATGAAGAAAAATCAGCTGGGATTCACGATATTGAGTTCAATGGCTCTGACTTACCCAGTGGAATATACTTTTATCGAATCCAAGCTGGTAATTTTATTGACACAAAAAAACTGATTTTACTCAAATAGTATCATATGATATAGCTTTAAGACAGAATTTTTATTTTTCCGTGAAGCGATTTTCTTAAATCAACTCAGTGTTTTTTATTCATTTTGTTAATTCAGAATTGTCAAAGCTTAATGGAAATTTGATTTAATTTTATTAATGAATTATTAGGGCTTTTTCAATTGGAAGGATATTGAAAGTGGTTTGGATTGATTTCCCCCAAAAATGAGACGGAAAAACTTCTACTTACCAAATAGAATTCCTAACAAATTTTTTAATTTCTTCTTAAATCAGTATATTTTCAATCATTATTTATAAAAAATTAGTGATAAGCAAAATACCCCATTCGGATTTTGATTCTGAATATTTCAATTTGAAATAGATTTTCTCTTTTCTCATTTTTTGACTTATTTCCACAATTGTTATCGTAATAAATCGTATTAATGGTGACTAATACAGACAAGCTAAAATTACTTTATATAATGGGTGCCGGTAGAAGTGGAAGCACCATATTCGGTATTTTATTAGGAAATATGCCTTGTAATTTTTATGCCGGAGAACTTCATATGTGGAATTTACATTCTGGAAATGCAAATAACGATAGAATTGAAGTTAAAGCTTTTTGGGAAAGAGTAAAACTTGAAATGCCTGTAGTTGAAAATTATTATGGTAATAAATATTATAAATATTTGGAATATCACAATTCTTTCCTTTTTTGCCCCTGGCTCACAAAAAAAAAGCTTATTTCGGAATACCATGAGTTTAATAGACAGCTTATTTCATCAATTAAAAAAGTAGCGAATAAAGAGTATGTGATTGATTCTTCACACTATCCTTTTAGGGCTTTATGGCTTAGTAAAAATAAAAATATTGATACACATTTTATTTATTTATATCGGCATCCATTCAACGTGGTTGAATCATTTAGTAAAAAAAATATAGAGCACAAATCAAAAAACCCGGTTTCCGCGAATATCTATCTATTTTTTGTAACTCTTCTTTCTTTAATTGTGTACTTCATCCTGCCTAAAGGTCAAAAAACTAAAATTAGGTATGAAGATGTGGTTACAAGTCCTGAGTTAGTAATAAATAAGTTTAATAAATTACTTAACGCACAAAACACTGTAATAGATTTTAGCAGATTAAATATAGGATATGTTTTCCAATCAAATCGCATTCGCCATTTTGAAACAATAGCTTTGAAACCAAAAGAATCAACAAATAAACTGAATCTATTTTGGAAATTTTTTACAGTAATTTGCCAATTCCCATTTTTACTAATAAATAAACGCATAAAAAATATTTGAGAAATTTTAAGCTTACAAATGTCAAATAGTAAAAAACAAATATTAATCGCTCATCAATCTACAATTCCACATTATCGTGTTGCTTTTTATGAGGCAGTTGAAAGGCTTCGACCTCGATGGTGGGAGTTTACTGTGATGTATGACAAAGAAGAGGCTGATAATTTTTTTTACCTGTCTTCAAATATTAATAACTTTAATTTTCGGATTAAGAAAACAAAAAGTTATACTCTAAACATTTTAGGAAGAAGATTAATTTTTCAAACATTTCCTTTCACCTCCATGAAGTATGATCTTTTAGTTGTTGGAAATGCCATGAATAATATTGCCTATCCCATTTCGTTTATTAGAAAGTTATTTGGTAAACCAATTGCATACTGGGGCCATGGTCGCGATGTTTTTACATTAAAAAAGAGTTTGTTAAAAAAGATGACCGATGGATTCAAGATGGTACTCTCAAATTTAGCTGATGGTTTCTTTGCTTATACAGAGGGAGTAAAAAAATACCTTATTCAAGGCGGTATTACTCCGAATAAGATTTTTCCACTTTATAATACTATTAATATTGAAGAGAAACGAAAAGAATATGAATTAATCCTGCCAGACCGGGAAGCACTACGAATTAAAATGGGAGTGAATTCAAAAAAGGTATTATTAATGGTTGGGAGGCTGACTAAAGAAAGACGAATGGAATTTTTTCTCGAGTCATATAAGCATTTATTATCAATTGATAAATCCTATAAATTATTCATTATCGGCGGTGGAAACAAAAAAATTGTTGAAGAATTCCAAAATCAATGTGGGAAGGAATTTGTCGAATTTCTCGGAGTCGTACCTGATGATGAAATCGCAAAGTATTATATCGTTAGTGATTTATTTGTGTATCCAGGCTCAGTTGGATTAGCGCCTTTACAGGCGTTATGCTATAATCTTATACCAATTGTTATAGATTCAGACACTCATAGCCCGGAATTTGAATATTTGAATAAAAACAACTCTATTATACTTCCTAAAAACACTGACGCAAGAGAATATGCAAACTCAATCAAATCATTTTTAGAGAATAAAGAAGAATTAATTAAAATACAAAATCATGCCTGGGATTCTATTAAACACCTAACGATAGAAAACATGGCAAAAAATTTTATTAGTGGAATTAATTTTATATTGGACAAAGAAAGGATTAGTAGTAGCAGTTATGGTAATAAGTAATAAATATAAATATCTCTTTGTAGAGTCACCAATCACAGGTTCAACTGCAATAAGCGCTGAACTGCGTGAAAATTATGATGGAAAAGAAATATTAAGAAAGCATTCCAGATACTATGAATTTTTAAAAGTTGCGGGCAAAGAAATTGCAAAAAACTATTTTGTTTTTTCAACGATTCGAAACCCACTAGATGCACAGGTAAGTGCTTATTTCAAATATAAAACAAATCACCAAAATAGATTTACGACCCCCACGGAATGGAAAAGATATGGTGGTAGTTTATCTGAAAAAGATTTAAGAATATACAAATATGTAAAAAAACATAATTCGGATTTTAGCGATTATTTCAAGAAATTTATAAAGCTGCCTTATGATACTTGGGCAAGACTTGCTCATAAAAATTTTGATTATCTTATCAGATATGAAAACATTCAACAGGATTTTACAGAGGTTCTAAAAAGAATTGGCATACAACAAGTTAGACCCCTACCTGAAAAAAACAAAACTGCAAAAGATAAAAATTTCCTGGAAATCTATGATCCATCCATTCGACAAAGAGCGGTAAACATTTTCGGCCCTTTCATGAAAGAGTGGGGGTTCGAATTCCCAAAAGAATGGGGAGATATAAAAATCTCACCTTTCGCACAAATTGAATACGAAATCGTTGGTTTTATGAAGAGTATCTATTGGAGGCTTACTCCTAAATCAAACGCATTACAACGTAAAAAATTGTTGGGAGAACTTCAACAATTAAAGATCCATTCATAAAATTATAATTATCACTTAAAGGATTAAATTTGAATATTTCAATATTTGGACTTGGTTATGTCGGTTGTGTAAGTCTCGGTTGTTTAGCCCAGAATGGGCACATTGTTATCGGCGTCGATGTTAGTGAAACTAAAGTTGATTTAATCAATCGCGGAATTGCTACTATCGTTGAAAAAGATATTGATGAGATTATAAGGGCTCAGTTTAATTCTGGTAAAATTAGAGCAACAAAGGATCCGAAAGAAGCAGTTCTGAATACCGAGATATCAATCATTGCCGTCGGAACCCCTTCATCTGTAAATGGTCATCTCGTACTTGATTATATTTATAAGGTTGTCGAAAATATTGCCGATGCTTTAAAGCAAAAAAATGGATTCCATGTAATTGCTATCAGATCAACTGTGCTCCCCGGAACTTGTGAGAAGGCGGCTAAAATGATAGAGAAAATTTCAGGCAAAATATATAATAAAGATTTCACAGTTGTATCTAACCCCGAATTTCTTAGGGAGGGTACGGCGGTTAACGATTATTTCCATCCACCATACACTCTAATTGGTTCTGACAGTAAGTCTGGTTCAGAAAAAATGTCTCAACTTTACAATGAAATTGATGCAGAAATTGTGATTACATCAATAAAAGAGGCGGAAATAATCAAATATGTCAATAATACATTTCACGCTTTAAAGGTCAGTTTTGCAAATGAAATAGGCAATATTTGCAAAACTCTGGGCGTTGACTCGCTTGAAGTAATGAAAATTTTCGTAAAAGACAAACAGTTAAACATTTCCCCTTATTATTTAAGACCGGGTTTTGCTTATGGTGGTTCATGTCTGCCTAAAGATCTTAAAGCACTTCAAACTTTAGCTCATGATCTATACCTTGACACTCCTGTAATCCAGAGTATAAATAAAAGTAATGATATTCAAATTAAAAGGGCTGAAAAAATAATTACAGATTGCAACAAAAATAAAATTGGGATTTTAGGTTTAAGTTTTAAGGAGGGAACAGATGACCTTCGAAACAGTCCTTCTGTTAATTTGATTGAAACTCTTATAGGCAAAGGATTTACAATAAAAATTTATGACAAAAGCGTTCAATATTCTCAATTGACTGGAAGAAATAAGGACTATATAGATCAGCATATTCCCCACCTTGCTAAACTAATGGAAAGTGACATTGAGCAAGTGATTTCAATTAGTGAGTTATTAGTAGTTTCGACACGGGAAAAAGAGTTTGATGAAGTCCTAAGGAATATTCACGATAAAAAAATCATTGACCTCGTTGGTCTTGATAAAGAGTTACTAAATAAACCCAATTATTTCGGAATTAATTGGTAGTCTATGATAAAATTTCCTTCCAAATACTCTTTATTTGGCGTTGATTATTCAGCAACTGACTATGAATCAGCAAGCGATATAATCATCCAAATGGCTACACAAAGAACGAGCTTTGCGGTCTCCGCTCTTGCCGTTCATGGACTCATTACCGCAGTTCGCGATAAAAAACTAAAATCTCTTATTAAGAAAATAGATATGATTGTTCCTGACGGACAACCAATTCGATGGGCACTTAACAGCTTTCATAAAATTGGACTAAAAGACAGAGTTTACGGACCAACATTAACACTTTACGTTCTAAAAAAAGCAAATGAAAATAATTTAAAGATTTATCTTTATGGCAGTACAAAAGAAACTCTTCATAAATTTTCTTTATTTATTAAACAAAGTTTCCCCAATGTAATAATTTCAGGAATTCATGTCGATCGTTTTAGAGAAGCAACCCCGAAAGAAAACCTGGAAGATATAAAAAAAATTAATGATTCCGGTGCTAACATTGTGCTTGTTGGAAGAGGTTGTCCAAGACAAGAGGTTTGGGTTGCTGAACATCAAGGCAAAATACATGCTGCAATGATGGCTGTGGGTGCCGCTTTTGATTTTCATGCCGGAACGGTTAAACAGGCACCCAAATGGGTTCAGGATTACGGCTTTGAGTGGTTATTCAGACTTATCCAAGAACCGAAACGATTGTGGAAACGATACTTAATTACAAATAGTTATTTCATCTTATTATTTTTTAAAAACAAATTTATTCATAGGAGCTTTACTTAATGAAAAAAATGATTGTCACCGGTTCAAGCGGATTAATTGGAAGCGAAGTAGTTGCATTTTTTGCTCAACGGGATTGGATGGTATATGGAATTGACAACGACATGCGTGCAGACTTTTTCGGGCCAACCGGTGATACCAGATGGAATCAAAAAAGACTTTCGGAATTGTACAAAAATTTCAAGCATAATGAAATTGATATCCGTAATAGAGAGGCAATTCTTGAATTTGTGATGACGACAAAACCGGACGCCATAGTCCATACCGCAGCACAACCCAGCCACGACCTTGCCGCCTCCAGACCTTTTGATGATTTCGATGTTAATGCTGTTGGCACATTAAATCTACTCGAAGCGAATAGAAGAACAAACCCCGAAATGCCATTTATTTATATGTCAACTAATAAAGTCTACGGTGACGCACCAAATGAACTTAATCTTGTTGAGTTAGAAACTCGCTGGGATTATACCAATAAAAATTTTTATGATGGAATTAGGGAGGATTTTAGAATTGATCAGTCCAAACATTCACTATTTGGAGCCTCAAAGGTTGCTGCTGATGTAATGGTGCAGGAGTATGGCAGATATTTTGGAATGCCAACTTGTTGTTTAAGAGGGGGATGTTTGACCGGACCAAATCATAGCGGGGTTGAATTACATGGATTTTTAAGTTACTTGATAAAGTGTAATGTTGAAAAGAAAAAATATAATATTTACGGTTACAAAGGCAAACAGGTGCGAGATAATATCCACTCGCTCGATGTCGTGCGTTTTATGAATGAATTTCTGAATTATCCCAGGGTCGCGGAAGTTTATAACCTCGGAGGTGGGCGGGCTAATTCTATTTCAATACTCGAGGCTTTTTCACTGATTGAGTCTATTTCCGGAAATTCAATGATATATGAATACTTTGACCAAAATAGAATTGGTGATCATATTTGTTACATATCTAATCTTAAGAAAATGAAAGAACATTATCCCAATTGGGACATAACAAAGGACTTGAAAACTACATTTCAAGAAATTTATCTGGCATGGGAAAAGAAGTTAATTAAAAATTAAAATTACGGGACCGATTTTTAAATTGAATTAGGAAACAGTTCAGATAAAATTTTTCATTTTATTTGCTGACAATTAGTTCTATCGTAAAATAAGTTACCAGAATGCAACACATAATCTTAAAAATAGATTTTTTTATTTATTCTTTGCCTCGGATATCATTCAAAGCCGTAAATATTACAAATTTATACTTTTTGAGGCTTATAATTGTCTAATTCTGGCGAAAACATTGCCTTAAATTGACATTTTTTAGGTATGATAATTGATTAAATTATTTACTAATTCGGAGATAATCAGCTCTCGACCAAATAATTTGATCTAAAGAAGAATTATAAAATTTAGATGTTACAGTACCAAAAATCGTTACGATACATTAGGCTTTTACTCGACATATCCACAATTGTACCAGCATATCTAATCACTGTTTGGATTGAATTTTATCCAAAGACGCCTGTATTCAGTTATAAAGTATTTTTCATTCTAATTTCACTCATTTTAGTTTGGCCAGCCTCAGCCGCTTTTTCAGACGCATATGACGAATTTCGTTCAAGGAATTTTACATTTGAAATTGGTTCTGTTGTAAAAAACGTATTCATTCAATCGATCGCCGCAGTAGTCATTTTATTTTTTGCCAAACACAAGCATCTCGATGAAGCATTTATTGTAATATATCCCACCATACTTTTCCTTCTATTGCTCGCCAACAAAATGATAGTCCGGAAAATTCTGCAACTTCAGAGAAAAAAGGGAATGTTATTAAGGAACCTTTTAATAGTTGGCACAGGCGAACTGGGAATGAGCTTTTTCGATATACTTCAAAAAAATCCTCAGTTCGGGTACAAGGTGGTGGGTTTTGTAGATGACAAAAAGAATACTGTCTTAAATGGATTATATCGTGGTAATATCGAAAATTTGGATGAAATTCTCTCCAGCTCTGAAATCAATGATGTTATAATTGCACTTCCGGATTATTCTGCAAACAAGCTTGAAGAGGTCATTAAAACTTGTGAGAACCATACTATCAGAGTGAAAGTGATCCCGGATTATTTCAAGTTTATGTCATCCAAATATAAATTTTCTATGTTTGGAAGATTTCCAATCGTTTCAGTTCGAGAGGATAAGCTAAATGAATTTCATTGGCGGGTAATAAAAAGAACTTTCGATTTAGTAATTACTATATTTTTATTTCTATTTATATTTTGGTGGCTTTGGCCAATAATAGGCTTCGCAATAAAGATGAGTTCTGCAGGCCCCATCTTCTTTAAACAGGAACGTTGGGGAAGGCACAACCAAAGATTTATTGCCTATAAATTTCGTTCTATGAAGACTGACTGTCCTGAATTATCGCAGGATGGAAAATATGTGCAAGCAACAAAAGATGACCCTCGCATCACAAAAATCGGAAAGTTTTTGCGTAAAACAAGTTTAGATGAATTACCTCAATTGATTAACGTTCTTAAAGGTGAAATGAGTTTAGTTGGGCCAAGACCGCATCCAACACCACTAAACCTTGAATCAAAAAATCAGGTTTATTTATATATGCTTAGACACCTTGTCACTCCTGGATTGACCGGCTGGGCACAAATAAAGGGTCATCGAGGAGAGACAAAAACCGTTGAAGCAATGCAACAGAGAATTAATCACGATGTCTGGTACATAGAAAACTGGTCTTTCTGGTTGGATATTCAAATCATTCTGCTTACGATTTGGTTAATGATTATAGGAGACAATAAAGCATATTGATTGGTATCTATGTTTCAGATCAATTAGATCGAACTAAGTACTATAACTTTGAACTTAGTTGATTTTACATTCCAAGCCAGCGCGCTATAATATTTTTTTGAACTTCATTTGCACCTGAATAAATTGTACCTGCCATTGAGTCTCTTAGAATTCTTTCAACTTCATATTCTGTTGTGAATCCATAACCACCAAATATCTGCACCGTATCCATAGCACATTTGATTAACGCTTCGCTGACATAAACTTTTGTAATCGAAGCATCCATTGTCACGTGCTTGCCTTTATCTAACAGCCAGGCAGCTTTATAAACCAGGTTCCTTGATGTTTCAATTCTAATTTTCATATCGACAATTTTATGAGATATAGCCTGATAAGAGGAAATTCTATTACCAGACGCTTTTCTTGTTTTAGAATACTTAATAGCTTTTTCAAGTAAGCGTTCCATCGTTCCTATATGTGCTGCTGCGATACAAATTCGTTCCCAATCCATCGAATAAGCAAATATTGTTGGACCTGCACCGAGCCCGCCTAAAACAGCACTAGCCGGTACAAAAGCATTATCTAAAACTATTTCACCAATAGGACTTGTACGAAGTCCCATCTTTTCGAACTTTTGACCTGGAATGTAGCCGGGTGTATCTCGCTCGACTAAAAAAACAGAGATGCCTCCGTAGTAACCCTTTTCTGCATCGCTCATCGCATACAAAATTGCAAGGTCAGCAACCGGACCATTGGATGAAAAAGTTTTTGTACCTGTAATTCTATATCCTTCTTTATCAGGTAATGCTTTAGTTGACATATTAAATGCATCACTGCCAGAGCTTGGTTCAGTCATACCATTAACAGCTATAATAGATCCGTCACAAAGACGGGGGAGGTATTTTTGTTTCTGTTCTTCATTGGCGTATTTCCAAACGGGTATTACACAAGCAAGCAGATGTGCACATATTGAAAAAACTAAGCCGCCGTCTTCACATCCGTAACCCAACCCTTCCAATGCAATAGCTGTTGAGACCGCATTTAATCCAAGTCCACCATATTCTTCCGGTACAGGCAGGCCTTGTAAGCCCATTTCGCCGCACTTTTTCCAGAGATCACGGGAAAATGTTTGCTGTCGGTCTCTTTCAATTACGTTGTTATTTAATTCTTTTTTTGCAAAACGAATGATTTCTTTTTTTAGATTTAACTGATCTTCTGTATATCCAAAATCAATCATTAGTACTCCTTTAATTTCTGATAGTCAATTTTATTTGTAGAAGTTTTGGGCAATGATTTCTGAAAAGAAAATCTATCAGGAATCATATACTGAGGAAGATTATCTGAACTAAATTGCTTCAGCTTAATCACGGATTCTTCAGCCGCATCATTCATTACAAGAAATGCTTTTACTAAAACACCCCCATCCTTGTCAGTCCCGGTAACTGCAGCAGCTTCTAAAACTGCTGGATGTTTATAAAGTGCAGTTTCAATTTCACCTAGCTCCACGCGGTAACCACGTCGCTTAACCATCCTATCTTTCCTGCTGACATACGTATAATTACCATCCTCTTCTTCGATAACAACATCTCCGGTTTTATACCATTTCGTTCCGTTTTTATCTTTGAAAAAAACGGCTTTGTTTCTTTCCGGAAGATTCCAATAACCCTGCATTATTGGTCCTGTAACACAAAGTTCACCTTCAGATAATTTGGGGACCAATTCACCTTCATCATTAAACACCTTACACGTTAAATGCGAGCAATCCTTACCTATTGGGAAGGGGGTGGTTTTATCATCGGGAATTTTATCAGGGATTTCGTAATAAGTACATACATTAGTTTCTGTAGGACCGTATAAATTAAAATATCTTTTACCTGTCCAAATTTCTTTTAAAGCTCTTAAATGTTTAATTGGGAAAACTTCTCCTGCAAAATGCACTACTCTTAGTTTTGAATGATCTAATTTTTCAAGTTTACCAAACTTTAATAGTAAAGTAAGTATTGAAGGAGTGGAGTACCAAATCGAAATTTGTTTTTCTGAAATAAGGGGGGCGAGTGTCATTGGCTGTTTGCCGGTTTCTTCATCAATTAAGATGAGTGTTGCTCCGTGTTTCAGCGAAACATAAATGTCATGGATAGAAAGATCAAAATGAAATGGTGCGTGGGATGAGAATCTGTCATTTTCATTTGGTTCAAAAGTTTCTGAACACCAATCAACAAAAGCCAAAGCACCTTTGTGAGAATATTTCACGCCCTTAGGATTTCCAGTTGAGCCTGAAGTATAAAGTATATAAGCTAAACTATCTTCAGGGTCTTCACACTTTATATCATCGAAAGTAGAAGCTGCCGGATTATTTTTCCCTGGACCATCAATTATAACAAGCTGTTCACCAAATTCAAAGTGAACTTTTACTTCGCCCCACCCTAATGCTTCTTTAAATCCTTCGAGAAATTCTTTTTCAATAATTACAAGCTTGACCAGACAATCACTCATAATGAAAGCGTTCCTTTTGGGGGGTGATCCTGGATCGACCGGGACATAAGTGGCATTGGCTTTTAGAATTCCAAAGATCGCCGATACCATATCAATTGTTTTATGGGAGTAGATGCCCACACGATCGCCATTGACTACACCCGCCTTGGCCAATTCATTTTTGATAATACTGGTTAGCGCATCGAGTTCCCCGTAAGAAATGCAGCCGCCTTTCAGATTTTCAACCGCGTTTTTATCGGGGAATTTAGCAGCAGAATTTTCTAACAGGTTATGAAGTTTCATCATTAGATCAGCCTTTTTTAGATTGAACAAAGTTTGCTATTTGAGCAATAGAATTTAAATTATCCTGGTCCACTTCGTTTGGTTTGAATTCAATTCCAAATTGGCTTTCAAGAAAAGTAACCAATTGTAAAGTCGAAATTGAGTCAAGAATCCCACCGCTGATCAGAGGGGTAGAATCAGCAAGTTCATCGGGATTTCCGCCTTCAAAATATTCATCGAGAAGGTACTGCTTAACTACTTGTTTGATTTCATTTGTGTCTGCCATTTTATATCTCCTTATTAGATTGATTTATTAAAAATTAAGTTTTATTTCGTTTTGCTTTTTCAATAGTTGTTTATAAAGTAAATCTGCTATCAATTTATGTCCTTGGCTGTTAGGATGCATATCCCATGGGGCAACCCATAGTTTTTCTTTATCAAAATCTTTAAATACATTTTCAAGTGAAATTACAATAAACCCGGCAGCCTCAGCTTCTTTTTTTAATTTTTTAACACTTCTATCATCCTCATTATAAATGCCTTCTAATGTGGGCAGAAATACCCAAACGGGAATTGCATTATTTTGTCGGCAGTTTTTTACAATTTCACTATACCCCCAGGTTACAACCCGGTCGCCATATTGAAGAAGTTTTTTCTGAACCTCATTACGGCTCATTTGTTTATTAATTCCGCTTTCAAGTTTTAACTTCTTAAGAAAGTCAAATTCTAAATCCAGTTTGTCATCCAGAAAGAATCTAGTTGACCTATCAACGACTCTTTTATTTTCTTGAGAATGTGCAAAATAAAAAACAACATCAGGTTTAAATTTAAATATTTTATCTTTGGTTTGTTTAACGCACTGAATTAGATGATACCCACCAACAGAAAAATTAAGTATTTCAATTTTTTTATTCGGATCGGTGATGAATTCAGAGTTTAAACGGTCTTCAACTAACTTCTCAAACATCTGATCATTTTCAACACCGGACCCCATTTCAAATGAAGTACCTAACAAAGCAATTCTTAAAGTGTTTAAAGGTTTTTCAATTGAATATTCCTTATCACGCATCCCAAAACTATTTGTAACAAGATTTGCTCTTTTAAATATCGTACTTTTGGATGGAAGAAGTTCAATAAAATATAGATCGCCGGTTTCTTTAACCGCTTCACTCTCATAAAGCGGTTTCCAATCAGGTGGAACCGCAGCTTCGTTTTCTGCTAATTCAGTAGTCAGAACATTGCCTTTAAGTATGGGTTCGTAATAACCTCTTTCTGCAACCTCCGCGTCCTTAGCATTTGGTTTATTTGAGCTAATGATTGAGACAACCCTTCCAAGTCTATTTTTCTTAGGCAGATAATATTCTTGGACTCCGATTAGAAAAAGTAATAAAATTGTCAATCCGGAAATCAGAGCGCTTTTGTTAAACGTTTTGTTTTTACCAAAACCTGAAGCAAGATATTTATTGATTGGGAACTGGATTATTGCACCAACTAGCATGAGAATTATAATTGCGCCAATAAGAACTGAAAACTCCGAAATGCTCACAGAATGAAGTACGGACATAGTTTCTACCCATTCGGATACTGAACTGCTCATCCATAGCGACCATAAAATATTCATAAAGATAAACATTCCTGTGATTTGAGCAGATAATTTAAAAGAGTCGGCAAATGCCCAGATTTTTTTGCCCAAAGATTTTTTCTTTTTCCTTTTTTCCTGCATAACCGAATTGATAACTATGAGGATGCCAAAAATACCCCAGAACAAGCCATCAACTAAAGTGACAGGGAATATTCCCTGAATCCACAACCACTGATAGGAATGAAGCATCCAGGTTATAAAAAAAACAATAAGTAATGTGACAACCGTGGCTGTTGTTTGACCCATTTTTTTGAAGAAAAAGAAAACAGGATAGTAAAAGATTTTCATAACAAAATCTTTCCAATAAATATTTATTCTTCGCCAGAAATCGTTAAAACCATTAGCAAGAAAATACTTATTAAAAATCATCGGTAAATTGAATCCAAAGAGAGCGAGTATTCCGATAATTAAATGAGATTGTCCAGAGATTCGAAAGAGCAGGAAATAGTTTGAAAGAATAGAGATAATCAGAGATTTTAGATCTATAATTTCAGAAGGAGCTGGGGTTATGTAATAATAAACAAACTTGAAAAGCAAAAGTTGAATAACGCCCCTAAGCATCCATTGAATTCCTTTTTGATAAATATTTTCTGAGGACGAATCATAGTAGGTTCTTAAATATGTTTTATAGTCCACAATAGGAAATAATGGGAATAGTACATTCGGAAGTAAAAAGAAATAAGAAAGATGCTGCCAAATATTTGCTTCAATTGGTTTCTGCTTCATTTCATACAAGTAAAGAACCATCCTGAACATGAAAATTGAACCGAATATGGGGACTATATTACCGCCCCACTCTGTCTGTATTACACCTGTCCTAACCAATAATAGAAGTGAAAACCCTAAAAATATTATTGAAACTTTGAGCCAATAATTTAATCGTAAGTTTGCGATAAGAATAAACAGAGCGCCAAGAAAGAAAATTATCAATGCATTCAGAGCGCCAATAACAATACCATAAGTGATTAAAGAAAGTAAAAGGAAGAAGGGAAGCTTGTACTGCAATGGCAGGACGGAATGAATTAGAAATCCAATCCCAATCGGTATTAAAGCTAAAATTATTCCATGCTCTTCTTCAATTTTAAATTTAAAAATAACGAACAAAAGCAATGACAATTCTATAAAAAGCAGAAGCAGCTTTTTAAAATCGACTGATTCAAATTTTTTTTCGGTCAAAGTTCCGACGGGTATTGGAAATATTGTATTAATTAATGACATAAGAATTTAATCAGGTTAAAAGTTTTTAAAATTAAACAAAATATTTTTATTCTTCATCAATTCACTGTAAAGCAAATTGGCAATTAGTTGATGTCCTTCAACATTTGGATGCCGATCCCACGGTTGAACCCATAATGTTAACAAGTCGTGGCCATCGTAAACGTGTGAAAGATCGATAGTAATTTTAAAGCCAGCTTCCTTGGCGAGTTTGCTCATCTCGGCGTACTCATCTTTACTATCTAAACCTTCAAGAGTAGGCAGGAATACCCAAATGGGAACTACACCAGATTGATTACACTGCTCAGCCATTCTTTTATAACCCCAGCGTATTAAATCTGTTTTAACATTATCCAGTTTCCTAAGAAATTCACTGCGGGGCATTTTCTTATCTAACTTAGCATCTTTAATTATTTTCTTTAAAAAATCATACTCAAGATCAGCCCCGGATAAAATTTGTTTATACAATCTACCTATCGCCCTATCATATTCTCTTGAGTGACAAATATAAATTACCGCATCCATATCATATTTTAACACTTTTGAATCGATAAGTTTTACGCAATGGGTCATGCCATAACCGCCAACACCAAAATTAAAAAATTCATAGTTGTTAAACTTAGCCGCGGGTTTCTCAAGGTTTAATCTATCTTCAATTAGCCATTCATAACCCTGAAAAGCCTCCACCCCTGAAGCCATCTCAAATGATCCGCCAAGCAGAGCCATCCTGAATGTTCCGTCGGGCTTCTCTAATGAGTATTCTTTATCCCTTAATCCAAATGAATTAATTTCGAAGGCAGTGCCTTTAAATGTTGTTTTAGTGTTTGGAATAAGTTCGTCAACCAACATATCGTGTGATTTTCTAATGGCAATGTTTTGATCTTTCTCATGCCAATCTTTTGGAGTTACTTCTTTAATCTGAATATCAAGACTCTTCGTAAGCTGATTGCTAGAAAGAATGGGTTCATAATAGCCTCTTTCAGATTCCTCTATGTCTGCAACATTTAATCTTTGCTCTTCAATAGGTCTGATTAGAACAGAAAATTTTGAATCCTCGGGCAAATAATACTCGTGCATTCTTGCAATTAAAATTACAATGAGACTTAAAAAGGCTATTCCAGAATTTCGTAAAAAAGATTTTTGATTAATAATACTTGAAGTTAATAATTTTTCAATAGGGTATTGTATCACTGCGCCAAATACAGTAACTAGTACTAATATTAAAATGATTAATAAAACTTCGTTTGAACTGCTGGTTTGAAATACTGATATCAATGAAATCCATTCTCTGATAGAAACACTGCTCCATAACGACCATAACAAACACATAAAAACAAACATTGCCACAATTTTAATGGAAAGTTTTAGAGCTGACAAAAAACTCCACCCTTTTTTTGCAAGGTTTTTTTTCTTCTTTTTCTTCATTTGAAGAACCGAATTGAGAGTAACAAAAATTCCAAAAATTCCCCAGAACAATCCATCAACGGAAGTCAAGGGAAATGTGCCAGTGAGCCAAAAAAACTGATAGGAGTGAAGAAGCCAAGTCAGTAAAAACATAATCAAAAGTGTTATTACTGTAGCCGTCACCATACCCATTTTTCTTAATTGAAAGAAAATCGGGTAATAAAAAATTTTCATAACAAAATCTTTCCAGTAAATATTTATCCTCCTCCAGAAGTCACTAAATCCGGAAGCAAGTAAATATTTATTAAAAATTTGAGGTAAATCCAATCCAAATAAACACAGGATGCCTACAATAAGATGAGCCTGACCGGAAATTTTGAAAAGCAGAGCATAGTTAGATAATAAATAAACAATCAATGTTCCGGTATCTACCACTTTAGATGGCGAAGAAACAAAATACATATAGATTATTCTGTAAAGCAGTAATTGTACAACACCGCGAATGATCCATTGAATACCTTTTTGGTAAATCTCGTACTGATCCTGATCATAGTAAGTATGTAAAAAAGTTTTAAAATCCACTATGGGGAAAAGAGGGAAACTTACATTAGGAATCATGAAAAAATATTGAAGCTTCATCCATATAGAACACTTCAAATCACTTTTCTTCATCTCATAGATATAAAGAATCATCCTGAACATAAACATAGAGCCAAGCACTGGCATCACAAGCGGTGCCCACAGTGTTGGGATAAAATTTAATCGTAAAAGTATTAAGCCAACTGCTGAAACAAGCAACAATATAGTCTTTACAGAGAACGAAATTGGCAGTTGAGTTATTCCAATTATAAAAAGCGCCATTGACACCAAAATAAGAGTATTCACAGTTCCTAGAACAAATCCAAAAGCAATTATCGAAGAAAGGACAAAGAAGGCAGATCGATATTTTACTGGAAGCAAACTGTGAATTACAAAAGAGATAAAAAGAGGAAGAATAATTAGCAGTAAGCCATTCTGCTCTTCTAATCTGAACAAATAAACGACTAATAACGTTAGCGCTAATTGAAAAGTGATTAGAAAAAATTTTGAAGGATTAAATTTAATACTTGATTCTTCAATTGAGGTATAGTTAGTTATCTCTGGGAACCAATTCTTTAAATTGCTCATAATTTTAGAATAATTTTAGTAATATTATGCAGTTATTCGAAATCGAAAGTTCGAATTTTAATTGAAAATTTTTGAAGACATAATTGAGAATTACATAAAGCAGAAACGAAGACCATTTTGATTGGAATTCACTTTGGATTAAAAGTCTGCAATTTTTTGTGTGGCAAATATAGACTTTTTTAGGAAAATCTCCCCTATGTTAACAATTTTTTATATGAAAATCATTAAAATACTCATCGCTGTATTATCTCATCAAAATCATTTTTTTTGACTCAGTGAATGTCTGTTCTGATTCTAAACTTTTTGCAAAAACCCGGTAAACATACACACCGCTTGGTAGACTCTCTGCATTAAATAATAGTTCGTAAAATCCCGCCGACTTTAAGCCACTTTCAATTTGTCTGATCTTTCTACCGAGTATATCGAATATTTCTATCTTTACTTCCGATTTATCTTTCAATTGGTAGCTTATAGTTGTTGTCGGATTGAATGGGTTAGGGTAATTCTGATTAAGTGAATATTCTTCAGGTATCTCAAATTCCTTTTTCATTTGTTCCGTTGTTAATCCTGACTGTAGGTCTAACGCCGCCTCTGTTATAGTTAATGTTTGATTTACTACTGCTGATGTAACTTTACTTTTCTGTCCGCTTGGCCAATTTACAATTATTGAATCAATCAAAGTCGCTGTCCCAAGTCCGGCAATTTGTGTTAAACTGTTTTGTGACTGATAGCTGACCTCGTTAGTTATCCACCTGTATAAAACTTTTCCCTCAGCATATATTGCTATTTTACTGCCTATACCATCTCTGTTACTGACTACACCTTTCAGATTTATTTTTATCCAATTATTTGTCCAGCCGTTATTTTTCAATAATTTACTTTGGGTTCCATTGGCATTTAGAATTACGATATCAGAATAACCATCGTTGTTATAATCGCCAATAGCATTACCATAACTGAAAGATGTATCAGATTCAATTCCAGTCGTTAAAGCCTGTGCAAATGTACCATTGCCTTTATTCCAAAACAGAATATCCTCTCTAGTAGGGTTACCCGAAATTCCATTTGAAACACATACAAACAGATCGAGATCTCCATCGTTATCATAATCAATAAAATTAGAACCCCAGCATATTTTTCCAATATTAATTCCTAACAATCCAGCAACCTCACTAAAAGTATTATTTCCATTATTCTTTAGCAGCCTATTACCATCGGGACCGTTTGTCAGATACATATCCACCCACCCATCATCGTTATAATCACCTACGGCAATTCCCATACAAGCCATCTGAAGGTCAACTCCAGATGATGCGCTTATATCTATAAAAGTACCATCGCCATTGTTTTTAAATAACGT
>DAOLIQ010000030.1:0-7342 GCA_035328465.1 Ignavibacteriaceae bacterium
TTAATGCCTTTTTAATCAGAAGAATCATATTCTCACAAAATTTTTCCTGTTTTTGTGCGCCCGGATTAAGAATCATTTCAATATTTAGTGAAATTGGAATTCCCATATAAAGCGTGGCAAAATTTTCAACAATAAGAGAATTATCCCACACTCCTTCATTCATTCCTTGTTTGATAATTCTGCTTATATATTCTTTTTGAGTAAGAAGAATTTCTCGCAAACCTTTTTTTAGTTGTGAATCATTCATATGGGCAGCTTCCGAGAACAGAAGTATCGTAATGCCTTTATTTTCAATAAGATACTTGACATGCAAACAAAGAAACTTAAATAATTTTTCCTCGGCACTAAGTTCAGAGGAATAAGTTATTTTTTCCTGATCAGCAAGAAGTTCATTTTTAACATCGCCAAGAATTGAAAGCATGATTTCCTTTTTCGATGAAAAATGTCTGAAGAGAGCTCCCTCGGTCACCCCTATCTTTGAAGCCAAATTCCTGGTGGATATTTTACCAATTCCTTCCGTTGATATAATCCCTAACACAGCTTTCTTAATCTGTTCTTGTCTGGTTTCTGTATCTAATCTTTCTGCTGCCACTTTTTGACCTTTAAATAATTAAGTAAACACTCACTTACTAAAATACATCTTTAAATTTAATTGTCAAGTCTTTTTTAAATTATTTTAAATATTTAAGCCAAACAGCCTGTTGTAGTGAGCGTTTTCAATAATTATAGATGGAATTCCGGTTCAATACTCTATTAATTTTCTATTCATCCCAGAAATACATTTTGGCTTCGGTTGATTGAGGATGTGTATTCTGTATTTCCATTAATGTTTTCCTTAACTGTGAATTATCTTTTATTTTGATATAACGAGCTGTTTCTCTTGCTACTAAAAGTTTCGGATAGAAAGATGTATTAACTAAATTGTCAATATCTTTATCAATGATTTTGATGATGTCATCATATCTTCCGCAGGGCATAATTGTTTCTGCAATTCCCAATCTCAGCATTGCTCTGAATTCATCTGCAGGCAGATAACCGTTGAAGTGATAATATGAATTTCCATTCTGATCCAGAAAATAGATTACCGGAGTCCAGTATGCGCCAAGTGATTTTCTAACTTCTCTGTCTTTGATCAAATCAAGCTTAAGCGGAACAAACCACTCATTAATTTCATCAATTACTTTTTGCTCTTTATAAGTTGCTGCTTCAAGTTTTTTACAGCCGCCGCAACCATCCATTTCAAATTGAAGAAGAATCAGTTTTTTTGTTTTCGCGGCTTCTTCTTTTGCTTGTTCAAGAATTTTTAACCAGTTCATAAATAATTCTATCCCTTATTCGTTTATTACTGTAATTGTTGTATCTGCTTTTATGTTGTCAGTAACCGGGCAGCGGCTTTCGGTTTCTTTAAGCCAAGCTTCTTTTTCTTCTTCAGATGCACCCGGCATATCAGCGCTAACTGTTACAACAATATTTTGAAAGCCCGCACGCTCTTCAAAAGAACAACCAAGAAAAGTACAAGGATTCATAACTCCTTCTATCTTAACTTTCATACCGTTAAGCGTTAGACCTTTTTGCCGCGCAATTTCGTGACCCGTCACATTTAAACAGCCGGCAAGAGACATCAACAAAACTTGAATCGGTGATGGACCTTCATCTGTTCCGCCCATTCCTTTTGGTTCATCTATAATTAATTTGAATTTACCGGCTTGAAGATTCATCTTAGTTGGATTTTCGCTTTCGCCGGTTATCAATACTTTCATTTCTCTTTTTTGTGTACTCATTATTTGTCCTTTATTTTATCAATCTCATTTAAGATGTAGTTAACTATTTCATTTATTTTTTCTTCCGTTACCGGAGTTTTTCCTTTTACTATTTCAAAATCTGTGGTGTTGATATGTTTATAATTAGTAATACCTCTCTGCTTTAGAGTTACTTCCGCGCAGTTTATTGGGCAACCATCAAGCACAACAATGTTTGAGTATTCTTCTTTTGATTTTTCCGCAAACTTTTCGTCAACCGAAAATCTTGCAAGACACAACATTTTTGCTTTACCGCTCTGCATCAATTTACGCGCAACTAAATCTGAATATGAACCGGTATTTGAGGCTCCGGAACAAGCTACAATTCCTATCTGACCTTCTGTCATTTTGTTATCCTTAATTATTTTTCTACATAGTGATATATTATAATGTATAAACGTATGGTTTGCCAAAATCATTCATAAACTTGCCAAAGTTTGTTTTTGCTTTTTCGATATTTTTATTCTCAATTCCGTCTTTCCATTCTTTTACTAATTCTTCTACCGGCGTAAAGAGTTCATCAAATTTCGGATCGTTCTTTTTTTGCTGATATGATTTTAATTTGCCATACATTCTATCAACCATTTCAAGGTGATTTTTTGCGCCGTCAACATTTCCGGCAGCGAACATATCCATCGCATTCTTAACTTCTGCTCTCCACGAAAACATCACATCTGTCAAATCTGTTCTGCCGTTGTTTCTGTGCATCTTCCCGAAAGTCATACAATAGAATGGGCAATATTTTTGTGCAAGTCGATATTGCTTCTTTTCAATTCTCTCACGAATAACATTTGTATTATCCATTAAATCTTCCAGATATGTTTTCCATTGTGGATCTTTTGCATATTCTGCTGGTGGACTGTTCAAATACTTTTCAGAAATGACTTTTAATTCCGCTTCAAGCTCATCAAGATTTTTAATGAATTTTTGCTGGTCAAAATTATCCATATTACGAAGCATACCACAAGTCATAACGGCTTTCTTATGCCACGGTGCAATTTCTTCATCAAATGATTTTGTTTGCGCAAATACAAAACTACTTATTGCTAATACGAACAGAACGAAAAAGAACTTTTGAGTAACCATTTTATTTCTCCTTTTGTTTTTTTTATTGTCATTGCGAGTGAGTCTTCGAGCGAAGCAATCTCACTCTTTCAAACAGATTGCTTCAGTCACTATCGCTCCTTCGCAATGACGGTTCAATTTTTATCTTTTCAAAAATGTAATACAACGCCGGTAAGAATAGGAATACTAATATCAAACCAAATACTAATCCACCGATTACTGCAATAGCCATTGGCTTTAGCAGTTCAGTTCCCTCGCCAATACTTAACGCAAGCGGAAGTAACCCGATAATTCCGACAATGTCCGTCATTAAAATCGGGCGGAGACGAACGACCGCGGCTTTTTGAATTGCATCCATTAAATTCATTCCTTGCTCACGTAATTGGTCAATGAATGTTATCAGAATAACGCCTTGATTAATTTCAATTCCCGCAAGAATGATAAAACCAATCATTACTGTAACACCAATCGGTTGATTTGTTAAATACAGCGCTAACGAAACTCCGATAAGCGAAAGTGGAACGCGAATAAGAATTATGAACGGCTTTATAAAATCTTCAAAGTTTATTACCAATACCACGTAAGCAAAAAACATCGCAATCAAAAGAATGATAATCATTGTATTGAAATTTTCACTTAGCATCTGCGACTGCCCGCCGAAATTAATTTTGTAACCAGCCGTTAAAGTAAATGTGCTTAATTCCTTTTGAACATCAGCCGTTGCTTCACCAACAGTTCGTCCCGAAACATTTGCGGTTGCTTTAATAACTCTATTCTGATCTTTTCTATCAATTTCTAGCGGTCCCGATCTTTGTTCAACTTTTGCAATTGTGTTTAATCTAATCTTACTTCCATTGCCCGGATAGATCGAAAGATTTTCAACATCGTTGATACTTTTAATATCCGCTTCATCAACTACAATTCTTATTGGATAGTAATAACCTTTCTCTTTAAATTGAGTCGGGACGTTTCCGTCAATGCTCGATTTAATTGTGTTGGCAACTTGATTTACACTCAATCCTTGGTCAATTGCTTTTGTTCTATCCACAAAAATCTGATACTCTGGTTTTGTGATATCAATTGAAACATCAATGCCTGTAAGTCCGTCAACTTGTTTCAGCAATCCGGAAACTCGTGTTGCATTTTCATAAATATTTTCAATTGGTTCACTGCGAGGTGCAATAACTTCAACTTCAATATCAAATTCTCCGGTTTGTTTTATTCCTTTTAGCTTTGTGTGGAAGACTTTCATTTTCAAGCCAGGGGATTTTACATTCTGCTGAACAAGCGGAGTTAGCCATTCAACATATTTATCTGTCGTCATCGGCCGCTTAGCCGGCTTTACTAGTTGAATGTTCACTTCACCTTCGTTGGCGATTTCATAAGTTACAAGTCCCCAAATTTTTCCGCCGGAGAGCGATGAATATTTATCAATGTATGGCTGCTGTTTTATAAAATTTTCAACTTGAGAAATAACTTTATGAGTCTCTTCCATTGAAGAACCGGTCGGCATTTTTAGTTTGATTGTGATTAGTCCATCATCGGCTTTCGGCAGAAATTCAGAACCAATCTTGTTTAAGAATATCATTCCGACAAAAAAGAATCCGAGAGTTATCAGAACAATAATCCAACGGAACTTTAACGCCCATCGAAGAGTTGGTTTATACGGTTTGATAATTAATGCTATAAATCCATCGGCAAGTTTTGATACAATTCCTTTTTTAACGTGAACCGGTTTACCTTCCTTAAAAAATAAAGAAGTCAAAGTAGGAGTTAATGTTAACGCAACAATTAATGATAGTGTAATTGTGATTGCTACAGTTATTATCAATTCACTGAACAACAAAGAAACAAATCCCGAAACCAAAAGAAACGGAAGAAACAAAGCGATAAATGTTAGAGTTGCGGTTAGAACCGCACCGCTTACTTGAGTTGCGCCTTTCTGCACGGGATGGAGTTCTTCTGGTTCTTCTTCCTGAATACGAGTTATATTTTCAAGAACAACAATACAATTATCAAGCAAAACCGTTATTGCAACAACCAACCCGCCAAGTGTAAAAATGTTGATGGAAAAATTTAGAAGCTGCATAAAGAAAAATGTTCCGAGCAGAGTAACCGGCAGTGTAAGCGAAACTATTACTACGCGTTTCCAGCCAGTTAAAAAGAATGCTGTTATAAGAACAACCAAAAGCGCTGCAATTAAAGCCGCATCCCGAACTCCCGCAACCGCTGCGCGGATGTATTCCGCCTGGTCATAAATTATATCCAACTTTATTGAAGGAGGAATAATGCTTTTCAACTCTGACAATTTTTTTGTTACTAAGTCAGATACTTCAATTGTGTTAGCTCCGGTTTGTTTGAAGACCGAAAGTTTTACGCCTTCGCGTGAATTCATCTTTGTTTTTAATCGCTGGACAGCGTAAGCGTCTTTCACATCAGCAACATCTTTTAAAAGAACTAAACCTTCGTTTTTACCTTTTGAAATTATCAGATTTCCAATTTCATTAACATTAGTAAACTCGCCAACGGTTCTCACAATATAATCTCTTCTTGCAGATGTAACTCTTCCGCCGAGAAGTTCAAGGTTTTCGTCTCTCAATCTTTGAGCGACCTTATCAACAGATAAACCATAACCTTGTAATTTAATCGGGTCAATATGAACTCTAATTTCTCTTTTCAATCCGCCGGTAATTTCTGTTCCCGCCGTTCCTTCAATTGAAGTGAATTGATCCTGCAATTCATTTTCAACATAGGTTCTTAGTTTTGTCAAATCCATTTGATCGGAAGTAATAAGCAAATCCATAACCGGCAACTGTGAAGGATCAGCTTTGAAGACGAGCGGTTCTTCGGCATCTTTCGGCAAATTTTTTCTTACCTGCCCAAGTTTTGAAAGAACATCCTGGTATGCGATATCACGATCAGCATTGTATGTAAAGTTCACCTGAAGTGCATACAAACCCTCTGTGCATTGAGTTTCCATATAATCAAGGTTATCAACTGTAGCAACCTTTCTCTCGATAACTGTTGCGATGTTATCTTCAATTTCCTCCGGTGTTGCGCCACGCCAAGTTACATATACCTTTATCATCGGGTATGTGATGTCCGGTAGAAGGTTTGTTGCAAGTTGAGTATACCCAAGAATACCTACCACAACAATAGCTATCATCAAAATGATGACCGAAACGGGCTTTTTTATTGCAGCAACTGTTATGTTCATTATTTCTTCCCGCTAACTTTTTTCGGTTCCGTTCCGTTATTCATCTCGGTCTTTGTAGGTTTTGGCTTCTGAACCATTACTTTAATTCCATCTTTCAAAAGCTCTTGTCCCATTACAACAACTTTCTCTCCTTCATTTAAGCCGGAGACAATTTCTGTAACTTTTTCATTTGATATTCCGGTAGAAACAATTTTTTGATGCGCAACTGTATCTTTAACAACATAAACTAACTTTTCACCTTTTTGATTAACAATGAAAACATCATTTGGAACGGTTAATGCTTTATCCTTTTTATCTGTTACAAGCTCAAGTTCAGCCATCATTCCCGGTGTGATTTCTTTTGTGCTGTTGATTAGTTTTAGTTCAACCGGAAAATTTCTTGTCATCGGGTCTATCTGCTGATACTTCAATGTTACTCTTGCAGTAAAATCTTTTTGCGGTATAGCGTTCAATTTTACCTTGAGCTTATCGCCTAATTTGATTTTTGAAAACAAATCTTCCGATACAGATGTCTTGATGATCAGCGAATTAAAATCTACAATTGTAAAAAGATTTTGTTTTGCATTTACTGCGCTTCCGGCTTCTATAAACTTTTGTGTAACCGTTCCGCTTAACGGAGAGATTACCGGAATTCCGAGGAATAATTTATCCGCATATTCCAATTCCTTTTTTGCCTGTTCAAGCTGTGAAGTTAATTGAGAATATTCAGCGCTGTTGTTTGATGTTCTCTCAAGCTTTGATTTTAATTCCTCAATTTTATTTTTTGACTGTGATACAAGCGAAGTTCGTTCTTGAGATGCAATAACAGCCAACGTTTTTTCTTTTTTAACGAATTGATTTTCCTGAACATTAAGCTGTTCGATATAGCCGTCTGAAGGAGCGACAACGGTCGTCATTACTTTTGCTTCAACTGTGCCGGTTAGTTTTATTGAATTAGATATTGCAGTTGGTTTAATCACTTCAACTTTTACAAGCGGTGCTTTGGGCTTTGGCTTTTCAGTTTTTTCTTCTTTAGAACAGCCAATAAACATAACCATTATCGATATGATTGATATTAATATTTTTTTCATAAATGATTCCTTTTAATTCAAAATCTAATGGAACGCTGATATAGCGGATTTAGCTGATTAATGCTGATCATATCCGCGAAAATCTGCTCGATCAGTTCAATCTGCGTTCTATTACTTAAATGCAATTTCATCACTTCCAATGTTGTAATTAAGTTCGGCTATTGTTGATAGATAATCTATTACAATCTGGT
>DAOLIQ010000030.1:7442-33026 GCA_035328465.1 Ignavibacteriaceae bacterium
CCAATGTTGTAATTAAGTTCGGCTATTGTTGATAGATAATCTATTACAATCTGGTTCAAATTAAGTTTTGCAGTCGTTAAAACCGTTTCAGCATCTAGCACATCAAGACTGCTACCTTTACCTATGTTGTATTTCAAATTAGCAGTAGTCAAACTTTCTTCTGCGAGTTTTACAATTTTTTGTGTGCCGCTTAATCTGCTTTTAATATCATCAAGTTTAACGAGATTATTTTTCACATTAGTTTCAAGCTGTTGAAGAATTGCTTTCTCATTTTCCTGAAGTGCATCAATTCTGATTTTTGATTGCTCAATCTTTTCTTGAAAGTTGGATCCTTTGAAAAAGGGAAGCGAATATGAAACCGTTACGCCAACATTCCAGTTAAAATTTCCCATTGGTATTTGACTGTCTTCCACATTTGTTATTCCAAACGCATAGAAGTTTGGATAATATTCTTTGTTGAATAACTCCGCTTCTTTACCTCTCAATTCTTTTTGAGTTTTTATATCCTCTAAATCTGGATGGTGGGCAACTAAGACATTTCTAAGTTCATCGTAATTGTAACTCTTGTTTGAGTATTGATTCCATAATTCTTCAATATTATCAACCACGCTAAACGAGTCGCCAAGTGTATTTCCACAAACAACATTCAGATTATTTTTCTGCACATCTAATTGGTTCCTTGCTTTTGCAAGTTCATCAAGCGCAACTTCAATTTGGACTTGTGCTTTAATTACATCAAGATTAGATACTTTGCCAATGCTGTAAAGGGCTTCAGCATTTTTAAGATGATCTTTCAATTGATTGATGGCTTCTTCCTGGATTTGGACCGTCCGTTTCGCTTTTAACAGTTCCAGATAACTTTTTGCAATCGAAAATGAAAATGCCTGCCGTAATTTTCTAGTAAAGTTTCTGTCTAGGTTAACGAATTTATCCGCATAATCCTTTTGTAGAGAATTTTTACTCCAATCATAAATTAGCTGATTCACTCTAAACGCAGCGTAAAGATCGTTTAATGAATTGCCAAGATATTTTTGTTTGTTGGGCATTACCCAATCCCAGCGTGAAATATTCAGATCAAAAAAGATTTGCGGAAGGTAATCTTTATCTAAATAATCAATCTGCTTAAGCCCGGCTTGAATAGTCTTCTCATTCGCCTTTAACTGCGGATTATTTTGGGAAGCAATATTAACAAGCTCATTTATTGTATATTCTTTTTCATTGCTCTGAGAGAATACCGGCTGGTAAAAAAGCAGAGCCGTAATCACCGTAAGAGACCATAATATCACTCTACGTTTCATTATACTTTTTCCTCAACTCTTTTTGAGAAAGATTGATACACTTGCTTTGCGCGGGATCTGTCTATTGCTTTTGATTTCAGATATTTTATGTTTTCAAAAACCATATCAAGTTTGGAAAATGGAATACCAAGAATTGCCTCATTAGGTTTTGCGTCGGTTGCGTCGCGGCAGCCGTAACATCCGAAACTCATATTTATTTTTTGAGACTTGTATGGAAGCACAACAGAATCCACACAAACAGCTTGAAGAATGCTTGTGCTCATATTCAATCTTCCGCCTTCTTCGTTTAAATATGCAAGAGCAATCCACATAAGTTTTTCAACTTCATCTTCAATTACTATTACATCCGGGTTTTCTTCCCAATCTTTTAACGGTTTTGCAACAACAGCTTCATACTTGCCTTGTTCAAGGCGCGGCATATCATGCATTACTTTTACTGCTGATTCTTTATCTCTGAATATTCCGTATCCTTGCAACATTGTTCCATCTTGTAAATTTTTAGGTAAAGGTTTAAATCCAAGTGCAGCGGCAGCAGCCGGACAGGAAATTTCATCCTTAGTAAGAATTAATTCTTCTCCGTTTCCTGCACGCATAATCAACTGACAAAATCTGTGGTCATCAGCAGATTTGAATCCATTATTTGGAATCGTATCGTAAAACTTTACACCAACCGGTAACGATGTTAATCCAACAGATTCAGTAAGTATTTTATTTATTTCTTCAAAGTTTTTCATTTATGTTTCCTATTAACTATAGTCATTGTAAGATTCATAATTATTTTTTACTTCTTCAGATAATTATCTAATTGTGCTATCATATTTTCATCATATTCAATTTTGGTTAGCACATTGTTATTGCCATCAAACAGAACTAGCGAAGGCGCAAAAAATGTTTCATACTTTATTTGTAAATCATTGTGCTCATAAGAATCAACAATCCAGTAGTCCAGATTCTTTTCTTTTGCAAGTTTTAATATTTCAATAGTTTGTTTTCTGCACATTTCAAGTGTGCATTGGCAAGACATTGATGCACTGAAGAAAAGAATTTTTGTCTTATTTGATGAAAAGAATTTTTCTTTATTATAATCATAGAATAAGTTTTGAAGGTGCAGATACCAGTTGTTGAAAAGCACCAGAGAAGAATCCGGAGAAATATTTTCTGACTCTTTCTGAAATTGGCTAAAATGATATTTTAGACTATCGAAAGCAGCTGGAGTAATCAGGTATGTGCCTTCCAAAATTTCTCCATCTATATCTTCAAACAAAACCGACTTCAGTTCTTCAATGGTGGTTTTGTATCCGGAATCGTTTTTTGAAAGTGATATTAAAACATCAGCAGATTTTTTCTCTAAGGATTGGTAATTCTGTCCGGTTATTGTGCTGCAGCCAAACAGAAATACAAGGCTAATTAAACAAATTTTCAGGCGCATAATATTTCCTTAAAATATTGATCCATAGATGAGTCCTGAAATGGTTGCCATTACTACAACCAGTGTTACATACACAACAGTTTTTTGCGTACCGATCACTCCACGAATAACAAGCATATTTGGTAAAGACAACGCTGGACCGGCAAGAAGTAAAGCAAGTGCGGGACCTTTACCCATTCCGCTATTAATTAATCCTTGAAGAATTGGTATTTCAGTTAAAGTTGCGAAATACATAAATGCGCCGGTAATTGATGCAAAGAAATTTGAGAACAATGAATTACCTCCAACTAAATTTGCAATCCATTCATTAGGAATAATTCCGGCATTACCGTTATTAGAACCAAGTAAAAATCCTGCAACTAAAATTCCTGCAGCAAGTAAAGGCATAATTTGTTTTGTGAATCCCCAGGTTTCGCCGAGCCATTGGTTGGGTTCATCTTTTGAAAATGTTAGAGCGATTGTTGTTGCAGCAACTCCAACAACAAATGGAATAATTGGATTATGATAAAAGAAAATTGCCGATATTATTACTGCAAGCGTTCCGAGTATCACATATAATTTTTTAACTTTAATTATGTATATCATAGAAAGAGCAAAACCAATTCCGAAGATCGCAGTGATAAACCATTTGTTTGCAAACATAAAATACCAGAAACCATCGGCAGTGTCGGGTTTTCCCCAATTAACAAAAACAAGAATTGCAACAAGAATAAAAAAGTGAAGAGCAGTTTGCCAGAATGGACGTGCTTCTTCAACATCAGGCATAGCAAGTTGATTTTCCGCTTTTTCTTTCTCTTCTTTGCGGTAGATGAATGCCATTATCAAACCGATAACAACGCTAAAAGATACCGCACCAATTACTCGAGCAATTCCAAGTTCAATTCCAAGTATTCGTGCAGTAAGAATAATTGCAAGAATGTTGATAGCAGGACCAGAGTAAAGAAAAGCTATTGCGGGACCTAGACCGGCGCCTCTTTTATGTATTGAAGAAAAAAGCGGAAGTACAGTGCAGGAACAAACTGCTAATATTGTTCCTGAACCTGCCGCGACTGAATATGCTTTCCATTTTTTTGCTTTTGCGCCAAAATATTTTACTACGGATGCCTGACTAATAAAAACAGCGATAACACCTGCAATAAAAAATGCAGGTATTAAACAGAGTATTACGTGTTCCTGTGCATACCATTTAGCAAGCTCAAAAGCCGCAACAATAGCTGCCGAGAAAGATGTGTTCTCAATCGGCATAAAGTATGCGAATAAGAAAAATCCCAGAATCCATAAAAACGATTTATATTGTTCTTTCCATTCCATTATAAAATCCTTATTTAATCTATATTGTTTGTTGTTTCAAAATTTCTTGAAGCTGTTCAACACTTGGAACGCTGCCTTGCACAATTATTTTGTTATCAATTAAAAGTCCCGGTGTGCGTACCAAACCATAAGATAAGATTTCCGAATAATCAGTTACTTTTTCTATTGATGCTTCAATGTTCAATTTTTGAAGTGCTTCCTTAGTTCTCGATTCGAGAGTTTTACAATTCATACAACCGGGTCCAAGTACTTTAATATTCATAATAATTCTCCTTCTATATTTTTTTTGTTATCGTTTTTAGTCCGCAGCACTTTCCCATAAAAATCTTAGTCAACTTTCATTATGATTATATGAGCATTCACTCATATATTTGCTTAAAAAATTTTTATGCTGGCACTGAATTATTAAGTCTAGACTTTTCATTAGCAATCTGCTCTGCCATATTAATAAGATTATAGATTCGTTCATCAGCAATTTTATAATTCATTCTAACACCATCTTTCCAGGCAATAAGAACACCTGCTTTAACAAGCGTACTTAAATGGCGTGAAAGATTTGACTGCTCCAAATCAAGCAGAGGAAGAATTTCACAGCCGCAAAGCATAGTATCTTTTTGAAGGGCTTTCAAAATTCTAATTCTGTTCGGATGAGAAATCGCTGTTAATATTTCCGACATTCTGTTTTCCTTTAACATATTCTTTCCTTTCTACTATTCAAATATATGCCATTATATGCATATAACAAAACAAGCTAAATAAAACTTTTTCCATTTGTATTTCTAATTATCAAGAAAACAATTATCAGTTTGAAGAATTGGAAGCATATATTTTCCTTAAAAGTCCAAATGGACAAACATTGCTTACATAATTAAGATTAAGCTCTTTTGCTTTTTCAATTGCACTCTCATCAAAGCAGTTTGGCGGAAACCAGATTGTATCTACTCCAATTTCTTTAACAACCGGCACGACATTAACGGTATTCTTTGGTGCAAGCGCTGTCAAAACAACATCAGGTTTTTCTGGTAAATCTTTTAGTGAAGGATAGCATTTAATACCTTCAATCTCACTGTACTTTGGATTGATTGGAAATACCTTATATCCATAATCCTTTCCCGAAGGGACGGATTCCCGAAATACACAAACAAGTTCATAGCCGTACTTCATCATTTCGTTTGAAGCGCCTACAATAGCGAGAGATTTTTTTGATTTTAAAATTTCCTCGGGATTCATTTTGATTCCACTCTTAATTTTTCAATTTGCTCTCTAAAAATTCTTTCTGATAACTTTCCGCCGGATTGAATTATTTTTTCGTTAATCATTATTACCGGCGTTTGAAGTTTTTCGTTTTGAATTCCTTCCAAAATTTCTTTGTAAGAAAATGATTCGGGAGAAAATATTTCAATTAGTTTCATTTCAAATACATCTCCTAAACGGTCTTTCAATTTTTTAGAAATTAAATCAATAGCATACTGCCAGCTTTTCTCGTAGCTGCAAGCTCCAACGGGCATAACAAATATTTTTATTTCGAATTTACTATCCATTAAATTGTTTCAGCAAAGTATCTTCTCTTAAACCGGAGTGCCACATTCACAAGCATTATTAAAACCGGTACTTCTACTAGGGGACCAATTACAGTTGCAAATGCTGCCTGAGAATTTATTCCAAATACTGCGACTGCTACTGCAATAGCTAATTCAAAATCATTGCTGCCGGCAGTGAATGCAGTTGTTGTAGTTTTTTCGTAGCTATAACCCATCCTTTTTGCAATAAAGAATGTCACAAAAAACATTCCGGCGAAATAAAATAAATATGGAATAGCAACCCTCACTACATCAAGTGGAAGTTCAACTATCTTTTCACCTTTGAGTGAGAACATCACAAAAATCGTAAACAGCAGAGCAATTGGAGTAAGTATAGAAATCCTCGGAATAAACTTTGTATGATACCATACTTTATCTTTTACTTTAATTAGAGTAGCACGGGTAATCATTCCACCGAAGAATGGAATGCCAAGATAAATGAGAACTGTAACTGCTATTTCCCAAATGGATATTTCCACCAATGCGCCTTTAAATCCAAATAGCGGAGGAAGTACTGTTATAAATACGTAAGCATAAACTGAATATAGAAACACTTGAAAGATCGCATTGAATGCAACAAGTCCGGCAGCAAGCTCTGAATCTCCTCTTGCTAAATCATTCCAAACAAGAACCATTGCAATGCAGCGTGCAAGCCCGACTAATATTACACCCATCATCATTTCCGGTTTATCGGGAAGGAAGATCATAGCAAAGAAAAACATTACGAGTGGACCGACAATCCAGTTTTGAACTAATGATAATGAGAGAAGTTTTACATTCTTAAAAACAACGGGAAGTTCTTCATATTTAACTTTTGCAAGAGGCGGATACATCATTAATATTAATCCAATTGCGATTGGAATGTTAGTTGCACCGGAACTCAGAGAATCCCAGAAGCCGGCAATACCGGGGAAAATTGATCCGGCCGCTACACCAAGAAACATTGTGATAAATATCCACAGTGTTAAATATCTGTCAAAAAATGATAGTCCTTTTGATACTGATGCCATAATTTTACCTTTATTTCATTTTTAGATTTTCATTATAGAAAGAGTAAAAGTCTCTCTTTATTTCATCACGCACTTTTCTGAAAACGGTAAGAACTTCTTCTTCAGTTCCGGTTGCGTCTGCTGGATCTTCAAATCCAATATGCAATTGCTTTCCAACTTTTCCAATGAACACCGGGCAAGTTTCCTTTGCGTTATCGCAAACGGTAATTACAAAATCAAAAGATTCGTTTAAAAACTTGTCAACCATCTTAGGATAGTTTTTTGAAAGATCAATTCCGACTTCTTTCATTACTTGGATTGCTTTTGGATTAACTTCCTTTGCGGGTTTCGTTCCGGCAGAATAAACTTCCAATTCGCTATCAAATGATTTTAGAAATCCTTCCGCCATCTGGCTGCGACAGCTATTGCCGGTGCAGAGTATTAAGATTTTTTTATTCACATTTACTCCATATAACTTTTTATTGATTATATTTTTTTAATTTTAAATATGCCACTTGATAAGACGACGTTTTATGATCTCTAATTATTTTTTTCAGTATATCTCTATTCACTGTTAAATTTATTTTACAACTAGCAAGTTGATGGTGAAGCAAGCTTTGCAAAATCCATAGATATTTCATTGCTGATAGTTGCGTTACATTCTTGCAAAATACTTTTTATAGCATTTTGTTTTTCCGCAAGATTCAGATTGAGTGCATTATTCTGAATCTTTGTCCCAATTGTTCTTAACTCGTTAATCTCTTCCTGAGTTAAAGTTCCATCGTATTGCTTTTTTTGAAATTCTGATGAGAGCGAATAATATTTATCAGTCAGATTTTTTATCTCTTCATCATTTTCATAGCTCTCCAAAGCTGTTAAATATTCAATCACTTCAGGAATTGCCTGAAGCGAACGAATAAAATTGTCTGCAACATATTTTATTTGATTGTCTATCATTTGTTTCTCCTTTTATCCGCAACAACTGCTTGCTGGTTTAGCTAGTGATGCGAAATTAAATTTTAATTTTTCACTTACGTATGCGTTCAGTTCCTGATAAAAAGCAATAAGATTTTCCTGCGATGTATAAAATTCCCGAAGCACTTTGTTTTCCATTGCTTTCTTTTGCGCTTCTTCAATTATTTTTTCATCTTCAGAAGTAAGTGAGCCGTAATTTGCTTTCATCTGATAATCACGCAGCACAGTATTGTATTCCATTGATGCTTGTTTTGCCTCATCACTAACACGAAAGTTATCTCTTGCTTTTACAAATCTCTGATAGGGCTCAGAACTCAGTATCGCTTTACCTAAAGCAACACAAGCGGAGTTTAACCTTTCGCGGGTTTGCTGCTCAAGGGTTATTTGTTCTTCTTTCATTAATTGTATCCTTTAGTTCATTTATTGTTTTCAATTTATTATAGATTACTTCATCCCGTTAGATCGGGATTCGTAATGACTGTTACTTTTTCCCGTCATTGCGAAAGAAGTGGAGCAATCTGTTTTACTTTTTGAGATTGCTTCGTCATTATCATTCCTCGCAATGACTGTGTATTTGTCATTGCGAGCGAAGCGAAGCAATCCATTTCGCTTTTAGAGATTGCTTCATCCCGGTAAGTTAGGATTCGCAATGACACACCGTATGTCATTTCACCAACACATTATTTGAAAATAAAAGATCCGATGCCTTCTTAATCATTTCCAAACCTTTAATCTCAGATTCAAGAAGAGGCATTATTGCAACCGGAAGTTGAAACCTCTCTTTTATTTCTGCAAGATATTTTTCCTGCATCTTTCTTCTCTTAATGAAGAATTCATTTGTGCAGTATTCCGGTTCAAGCACTTGGTTAGCAACTACAAACTGAGTTTTAATTCCTGCTTCTTTCAAATCCAGCATTGCTCTGTAAGCTTCAATAACAGGAGTTGATTCGGGATAAACAACAAATGAGAAAATTGACTGTTCCGGATTCTTCATTCTCGCAATTATTTTATCAAATCTTTTTTGCGTAACAGATTTTGCATCCTGACTTTTCTGATTTGTTGTAACCATCAGACTCACCTGGTCGCTGTAATCGAATGGTAATTCGAGCAAACGCAATGTATGTCCGGTTGGAGCTGTATCGAATATAACAAAATCATAATCATCACTTTCTACATTGCCCATAAACTTATCGAACGCCGCCATCTCTTCGGTGCAAGGTGATTCAAGTTCTTCTTTAATCGCAACCATCATATCTTCAGAATATTTTGGTTTTGACTCTTCTATAATTCTCTGCTTGTATTCTTCGGTAGCTTTTTCCTGATCCACAATTACAGACCAAAGATTTTCAATCCCTTTAACTTTCTGAATATGATCAGTGATATTTTGTTCGAGCACTTCACCAATATGTGCTGCAGGGTCCGTTGTAAGTAATAATGTTTTGTATCCTTCAGATGCGAATTTGTAAGCTGTTACAACTGAAATCACAGTCTTACCAACTCCACCTTTGCCACTAAAGAAAATAGATTTTGTCTTTCCGTTTGGTTTGATAATTTCGTCTATAGAATCCGGTATAAAATTATTAAACCGTGTAGTTAATAATTCACCATTACCTACTGAAAAAGTTTGCTTTGCTGAATTAGCAAATAAATCCTTTTCAATATTTAAAATTCTTTCAACGCCTTTAATCTCACCATCGCGCTGATACATTTTTCTATTCTTCATAGGAAAATCAGATTCAATAATTTTAATATACTTTTGCTGCATATCAAATCTGCTTTTGAAGAAAGGATGTTCGCAAACTTCTTCCGGCAGCATTCCGTTGATAATCAATTCAATATTCTTAACGCCTATTTCTTTTAATTCTTTTGAAGATCTTTTTGTCTCGTAAACAGAAGTTTCTTCCGGCTGAAGCACAAACATAAAAGTTGTTCTTTCTACATCGCCGAGAAGCCTCGTAGCTTCATCATACTTTACTTTATTTTCCTGTATTGAAGCAACCGGACCTATACAAGTATTGCCGCTACCTTTTGCGCTTTCTTCGATATGCTTACTCCAATCAACCGGTAATTCGAGGAGGCGGATTGTGTGTCCGGTTGGTGCGGTATCAAATATTACTAAATCATATCGTTCTCCCTTTCCTTCTTTTTCCGCAACCATAAAATCAACAAAGCGGTCAAATGATGCTATCTCTGTAGTGCAAGGTGAATTGAATTGTTCTTCGAGAACAGTCATAACACTTTCGGGCATAACTGCGCGCATCGGTGCGAGAATTCTTTCACGATATTCTTCTGTCGCTTTGTCGGGGTCAATTTCCATTCCCCATAAATTTGGAAGCAATGGAGTTATTTTATGTCCGATCTCAGTTTCAAAAACATCTGCTAAATTACTTGCCGGATCAGTTGTAACGATTAAAGTTTTTTTACCTTCATTTGCATAATGCACAGCGGTTGCACAAGCCATAGTGGTTTTACCAACTCCGCCTTTACCGCTGAAGAATATATATTTTGTGTTGTTCATAATTTTAATCCTTTAATAAAATAGAACACAGATGACACGGAGTTGACTGATTTTCATTGATAAAAAATCTGCGTTAATCTTTTTAATCAGTGTCATCTGCGTGCTATTGCTTTTCTGTTACATAATTTATTAATTCATCATAACTTGGATATGATTTTTCTTTCACGACTTTGCCATCAACCAATGTTAACGGAAGAATATCAACCCCGTTTGATTGCAGTCGTTTCATAACTTCCGGCTGCTGCATAAACTTTGCACCTTGTTGACTGAGCAGATATCTTTCAATACTTACTTTACCATCAAGTTCTTTTTTCAATTTTATGATAGCTTCATTTATGTCCAACAATGCCGGATCGATCTCCGGTCCGCATAAACCGCTTGCACAGCACATTGGCGGATCAAAGATTTCTATTTTCATTATATCGTTCCTTTATTTTTAATTTTTTTTCTTTGTCATTGCGAATCCCGATTTATCGGGATGAAGCAATCTCAATCGTTGTGATGGATTGCTTCAGGACTATCGTCCTTCGCAATGACGCTCCTTTAGCAGCATCCGCTATCTGAGCCACCGCCGCTGTTTTGTGTTCCGCCGGATTTTACATTTACAGTTTGTCCGCCAAGAATCGGAAATCCTCCAAACACTTGTTGGAGATTATCACTTCCACACTGTTCACAATGTATTTTTAGCCCTTCCTCTTTTTCTTTAACTGTGGCTCTCACATCGAAATAGTAACCGCATTCTTTGCAGTGATATTCATAAGTAGGCATTTATTTATTCTCCATATTTATTTTTTCTTTTTCTCTGCTGATTAAATCCTCAGCTAATTTGTAGATATCATTTATTGGTCGTTCTTTAACCATCTTACCAATCTTTATTACCTCCTGAATTTCATCAATCGAAACACCAAGTCTGATTGCTTCAGCAAAATGATAACGCAAACAAGGCAGACAATTGCCGCCAATAGACGCACCGATTGAAATGAGTTCTGTTATTTTTGAATCGAAAATTGACACAGAATTTTCCATAATGTTTTAAGCCTCTACTTTTTGTTTAATCATTTTTAGTAAATCACTTTCAGGAATAATTCCCACAACACAACGATCTTTTTCCCGAAGCTTAAGTCTGTTATTCAATCGTGATTCATCTTCAAAAAAAACTTTATTATTCAAGTAGTTCTTTAAGAAGTTAAAAAGAGTTTTATTTTCGGGATTATCTTTATTCAGTTGGTAATAAACCCATGTGCCTTCTTTTTCAGTTGTAAAGAAGTCAGCACTTCTCAAAACTATTAGTGCTTTTGAAATTGCGTATTGAGGAAGTTGTAAAGCATCTGTCAACTCACATACGCAAAGCTTTTTACCACTTTTAATAAAGAGGTTAAAAACTCTGAGCCTTGTTTCGTCTGAGAGTGCTTTGAATTTATCTATTGTTTTTTCCATATCATTCCTTATATGCCAAATCTTGCATACAAACATATGCCAATTTTGGCATATTGTCAAGGGAAATAAAAAATTATTTTGTGGGGGAGAGTAAAAAGGATAAAATTTTTATTGCCCAATTAGCTGTTCAAATAATTTTAGAAAATTTTTGCGGGCATTTTTAAGCGTTTTAATGTTTAAACAATAACAAATTGCTTTTCCATCTATCTCGCTTTCAATTAATTCAGCGTCTTTTAATAACTTTAAGTGCTGAGAAATGGTTGACTGCGCAAGTGGAAGTTTTTCTACAATTGTTCCGCAGCTACAGGCTTTACATTCCATCAATGATTTTAGTATTTCGATTCTTGCCGGATGTGAAAGAGCTTTTGCGATGTCGGTAATATAATTATCTGTTTTATTGAATTGATCTTTTTTAGAATATGCCATTTCAGTACTCTGTTTTATCTGCTACATATCTTAAATCTATCCACCTTTTGAACTTTCTGTTTGTCCGAGAGAATCAATTTATCATCTGAAATCCAAAAATCCAGGGTGCAGATAACTGAAGATATCCTTGGATCGGCAGGGTGAGAATTGATTAAATAGTTTACCCACTTACCATCCTTTTGCTCAATAATAAAGCCGTTGTGTTTTGTTATTTTCGCATAACTCATTTCGCTTTTTTGAGGAAATAAAAATGATAATAGATTAGATAACAAAACTCCACCCTTTTTCTTTAGTATCTATAATCTCATCTTATCTATGGATAAGAACAATCTATTTGAAGCTAAACTAATTACGAGTTATTTTTGCGCAGTTAAAAATTCATTTAATTAAAAGGAGAAATAAAATGTTAGGTTTAGGTCAAAAATTTCCTGACTTCAAAAAGAAAGCTGTTGTATCAATCGAAAAAGGTAAAGAATTTGCTGAAGTTTCTTCGGCGGATCACATAAAGCAAAAAAAATGGATGGTTATGTTTTGGTATCCAAAAGATTTCACTTTTGTTTGCCCAACCGAGATTGCTGAGTTCAATAAACAAAATGGAGAATTCCGTGATCGCGATGCCGTACTTTATGGGGCATCTACAGATACTGAATACGTGCATCTCGCATGGAGAAATGATCACAAAGATTTAAAAGATCTTAAATTCCCTTTGATAGCTGATACTTCAAAATCTCTCGCAGACTCTTTGGGCATTCTAACTGAAAGTGAAAAAGTAGCATATCGTGTTACTTACATAGTTGACCCTGATGGAATTGTTCGCTGGGTTTGTTCAAATGATTTAGACGTTGGAAGAAATGTTCCCGAAGTTTTAAGAGTGCTTGACGCTTTGCAAACTGATGAACTTTGTCCTTGCAATTGGGAAAAAGGTAAAGAGACAATTCATAAATAAAATTTAATTATTAAATTTTAGAGATTGCCGGATTCACTCCGGCATCTTTTTTTATAAATAAATATCAAACGTTCTATTAAAGCAGGAAATAATCATGGCACTTACAGAAACCAAAAAGGATTTCTTAAAAGATTTAGACTTGGATGAAAATGCCAGTTACCCCGCCCTTGAAATTATGAGCGACGGTGAAACAAAATATTTACGTGATCTTCGGATTAATGCTAAAAATGTTTTGAGTTCGACAAACATTCAGCCAAAAGAATCTTATTTACTCGCACTCGCTGTTGCAGTAAATGAAAAAAATGATACTCTAATTAAATCATTTTCGGATAAATCAAAGGACCTTGGCGCAACTGATGCTGAACTTGCTGAGACTTATGCCTGTGCTTCTCAACTTGCAGCGAATAATGTCTTCTATAGATTCAGGCATTTTACAAAAGAATCTAATTCCGTTTATCAAACAATGCCGGCAGGGATTAAAATGAATGTAATGATGAATCCCATTCTTGGGAAAGAATTTTTTGAATTGATGAGTCTCGTAGTCTCTGCTGTGAATGGCTGCGAAAGCTGTGTAAACTCGCACGAAGAGTCAGTGCGAAAACTTGGTTCCAGTGATGCACGTATTTTCGATTCAATCAGATTAGCTTCTGTGATAAGGGGGTTGGCTCTGGTTGTCAGATAGTCTTAACCGATGTAGTAATGAGTAATAAACTAAATGAAAAAGTCCCGCCAACAAAGCGGGACTTTTTGGTTAAGTAGATTTTAGAAATGAACAATAAGCTTTCCAAACAAGAACCTTCCACTAAATCCCATTTGAACTGCATCCCACAAACCACCGGATTCAGTTTCAGTATCTTGTTGGGTCGGGTAAACATCAAAAAGATTTGCACCGCCCACAAGTAAAGTTACGTTGTCATTAAAGTCATAACTTAAACTCGCATCGGTTGTAAGTTTTGCTTCATAAATATCTTCTGTATCAAGCCAGTCAATCAAAGTGATTTCGCCGAAGTAAATCATCCTTATAGACGCATTAAATTTATCTCGTCCATAATCAACAGAAAAAGATAATTTAGTTTCAGGAGCCGAAGCTAACAGAAATGCCTGTTCTCTTCTTCCAAAATAAATATCTTCTTTTCCCGCAAGTTTAGAGCTTGTTTTAACAGTACCAAGCTCCATTTTGTTAAAATTTCCGGCAAATGAAAATCTAAGATTATTTTCATCAAAAGAATTATGGTAAGATAAAATTACATCAACACCGGTGGTTTTAGTATCAAGTGCATTTGTGAAGAACTGTGCTGCACCAACACCAAGTGCTTGAAGGTCCGCACCAATATCAGGATCAGTATCTTCGAATGCGCCGGTAAGAACAATTCGATCTTCAATCTTCACGTAATAACCATCAACTGTTGCAGTGAATCCTTCGAAGGGGGAGGCAGTAAAACCAAAGCTTTCATTTAAAGTGGTTTCTTCTTTAAGATTTGGAATTCCAAGTGCTCGTGTAATTGGACTATTATTTTTTGCAATCAACTTATCAATTGGCACGCCGGAAACAAAATCGGTGAATGTTGAATTAAAATAAATCTGAGCTAAGGAGGGTGCACGGAATCCTGAACCGAAAGAACCGCGTAATGCAAAGTCATCTGTAACTTTAATTCTTGTTGCGATTTTTCCATCAAGTGTATTCCCGAAATCCGAATATGTTTCGTAACGACCCGCTGTGTTGATCATCCAACTATCAGTAATGTCAAGTTCAAAGTCGGCATAAGCACCAAGATTGGTTCTATATTCATCAACAACGTTATCAGGTCTGAAACCCGGAAAGCCTTGAGAGCCGCCGGGTCTTCCGAGTACATCAACCGGCACTACTTTACCATCAATAACAGAATCAATCACGCCATAATTTTTCCACGAACCGTCTTCACCAGCGAAGATTTCATAATTATCAATTCTGTATTCAAGACCGAATGCGATATTCATTCCCTTTAAAACGTTATCAATAAATCTTGTAAAATCCAATGAGGTAGTATTCTGCATTAATTGAAAACCGCCGGCATCGAAGCGGGTGGGAGATTTTTCAAGCAGAGAAGCATTCAATGTTCCATCAACATAATAATGGAAACGATTTACACCGAGCGTGTTATTGAAATCGAGGTGCCATTTGTCAACCTCAGTTTGCACACCTGCAGACACAGAATGATCTCTGATTGTTGATTGAATTCTTGGATCGAAACCATTTGGATAAATAGCTGGGATATTTCTTTCGCTGTCTGGATCACGCGTCCAGGCATAGGCATCTGTTTGTCTGTGATTTAACCCCCCGAAAAAATAAAGAGTTGTTTGATCATTTATTGAATAACGTGAGTTAATAAATGTATTAAAGTTATTCAACGAAGCATCACCGAATTGCTTTCTGTAAATGGATACAACATTTGGGTCAGCCGGTCTATTGGTTTTTCCTTTCCGAAGATAATCGAGGGTTAGGTTTACAAATCCGTTTTCGCCTAAAGCAAAACCGTAATTACCGTTCATCTGAAATTCTTCTCCATCGTAATCGCGGTCGGTTCTGTATTTGGCTTGATGAAATCCTGAACTAACACTTCCTGTAAATTTATTCGGGCTGGATTTTAGAACGACATTTATAACACCTGCAATTGCATCTGATCCGTATTGAGCAGACGCACCATCTCGAAGAATTTCAATTCTTTCAATTGCCGAAACCGGAATAGAATTAAGATCTGTCCCTGTATTACCCCTACCTCGCGTACCAAAAATATTTATCAAAGATGACTGATGTCTTCGTTTTCCATTAAGAAGAACGAGAGTTTGATCAGGTCCTAACCCGCGAAGAGTTGCAGGATCAATATGATCGCTTCCATCAGCGCCCGATTGTCTATTGGAATTAAAGGATGGAGCTGTGTATTGTAAAACTTGATTTACATCAAACTGCCCAACTCGCTCGGAAAGTTCCTGCATATCAAGCACGTCAATTGGAACAGGAGTCTCGGTAATCGAACGATTTAAACTCCTCGAGCCAACAACAAAAATTTCCTGAAATTCAATTCCCTCATCAAGAATGACATCTATGTTTGTCACTCCTGCTGGAGCAATTTCTTTAGTCTGAAATCCAACATAGCTAAAGCTTATCACAGCATCGAGCGAATTGTAACCAAGCGAGTAACGACCATCTTTATCAGTAGCCGTTCCATTAGTTGTCCCCTTTTCGATTATGTTTACCCCAATAAGTGCTTCTCCTTTTGTATCAGTCACTTTTCCTTTAAGGATATAATTCTGTGAGAAAGAATTAGATGAAAAGAACAAAAGTGAGAGCAGCAACAGATACAGAGTAGAAATTCTCATGGACACTCCTTTTATTATGGATGAGAAATAGTTAAAACAGATTTACTTCTGTTGGGTTAAATGTAGTCAATACATTGCAATGTAGCAATAATTAATTAGTAAGAAATTAACTGATTTTTTCAGTCACCTTTATTAAATAAGAATTGCAAATTCCCATTTATAATTTGAAATAGGAAGTGGAGAGCTTCAGTTTTATTTTAATAAATATATTTTAGAAAATTTGAGGTTTTAATGAAAGGTTTCATCTTTTTTTTTACTGCGTATTTATTCATGGCAAATTTGAATTCACAGGATATGAAGACTGCATTTATTAACGGTAAAATTTTTACAGTCAACGAAAACCAGCCTTTGGCAGAATCAGTCATCTCTGAAAATGGAAAAATAATCTTCGTCGGCAGTAACATTGAAGCGAACTCATTCATAGACGATAAAACCAAAGTGATTGATTTACAAGGTAAGTTGATGCTTCCGGGTTTCAACGATGCTCATCTTCATTTTATATCAGGTGGATTTTATTTGCTTGGGATAGATTTACGCCCGGCAAAAAGCTTGACAGAATTTCAAGAAATCTTAATGAAATATATTTCAATAAATGAAGGCAGATGGATTACCGGCGGCAGATGGGATCACGAAAGCTGGACAGAAAAGATGTTACCCCGTAAAGAGGATATTGATCCCTTCTCACAAACTACCCCCATATTCGTCAGTCGAATTGATGGTCATGTCGGGCTGGCGAATTCATTGGCTTTAAAACTTGCTGGTATTACGAGTGATACTAAAAATCCTGAAGGCGGTCTAATTGAAAAGGACCCTGTAACTGGTGAACCTACAGGAATTTTAAAAGACAATGCTATGGATCTGATATTTAAAATTATTCCTGAAAAAACATTCGTAGAAAATTCAGATGCTTTAGCCCGCTCATTAGAAGAAGCGAAACGACTCGGAATAACAAGTGTTAATGATATTACTGAAAAAGATCAAGTTGAAGTTTACCAAAAATTTGACGAGCTAAAAAAACTTACCTGTCGGGTTTATTCAATTTATCCTATAAGTGATTATGAAGATTTGATCGCCGATAGTATTCAAGCTGGAAGCGGAAATAATTTTTTAATGCGCGGTGGATTAAAAGCATTTTCTGACGGCTCTCTCGGCGCAAGTACTGCATGGTTCTTTGAACATTATCAACAGGATACTACTGTTTTTGGTTTACCAAACGACATTGTTTTAAATGGTAAACTTGAGGTTTGGGCAATTGATGCTGACGCAAACAAACTTCAACTATGTACTCATGCAATCGGCGACAAAGCCAACTCCTTCATGCTGAATCTTTACGAAAAAATTGCTAATTCTAATCCTTTTTGGGATAGAAGATTCAGAATTGAACACGCTCAGCATCTACGGGAAGTTGATATTCACCGTTTCGCGAAACTTGGAGTAATTGCTTCAGTTCAACCCTACCACTGCATTGATGATGGTGTGTGGGCTGAAAAACGAATTGGAAAAGATAGACTAAAATTTACTCATGCTTACAGAACTTTCCTTAACGATAGAGTAACACTTGCCTTTGGTACCGATTGGCCTGTTGCACCGCTTAATCCATTGCTTGGGATTTATGCGGCTGTAACTCGAAGAACACTGGACGGGCAAAATCCAGGTGGGTGGATCCCTGAACAAAAAATTTCTGTCGAAGAAGCAATAAAATGTTACACTTTAAACAGTGCATACGCATCGTTTCAGGAAAAAATAAAAGGAAGCATCGAAGTTGGTAAACTCGCCGACTTAATTGTTTTAAGCGATGATATTCTAACTATAGATCCAATTAAGATTAAAGATGCTAAAATTGAAATGACTATTTTTAATGGAGTGATTATTTACCAGGACACCCTGACTCAAACGGAGAGGTGAGATCACTTTCAGATGCAAGAAATGTTGTGTCTCTAATTGTAAGAAAAGTTTATACTGCTTGTCTGAAATTACCGACAAGAACGAATTGTTCTAAAAATATTTGATAAAACCACATCTTTTCTAATTATTTTTTTGGCACATTATTGGGAGAGTTGGATAAAAACTATTTATAAAAAAGGAGCAATTATGAAATCGTTCAAATATTTGTTTTCACTCTTATTTCTGATCGCTGCATTTTCAGCATCAGCACAAACAGTTTACTTCTGCGAAGGAGTTGACGATGATGGATATCCTGAAGGAGAGGCGAGCACTTTTACTATTCCAAGTGACGGCGGCTATCTTTATGTATTAACCAGATTGCCGTACGAATGTGGAACTGATGAGATTGTGTTTGATATCTACACCGTTGACTATGACGGTTATGAAACTTTTTCTACAACACTTTACATGGATGTCGAAAGTGATTGGTCGTGGTTTTGGAAGAAAGTTACATTCTATGATTCAGGGACATATAAAGTTTATGTTTATGATGGTGATGATAATTTCTTAGCCTCCGGAAAAGTTAGAATAACTTTCTAAATTTATCCAACTCTGTCGAAGAAAGCCGTCACTGTTTCGTGTCGGCTTTTTTCATTTTAAGGAAAGTACTAATCCTATCCATTCGTCTAGTTGCAGTTTATCAACCAGCTGAAATCCAAGCGAGTTATATTTATCAATAATCTCAGCTTCATCTGTAATCAATAATCCTGATAGAATTAATTTTCCATTAGTAGAGATTCTTTTTCTAATTTCATCGGCAATGTCAATCAAAACATTTTTTTGAATGTTTGCAGCAATTAAATCAAAATTATTTTCAGGCACAGATTTTAATTCGCATTGTCGAATATCAATTTTATCTAGAAGTTCATTTAGTGCGCAATTCTCTTTGCCATTGCTTAAACACCACTCATCTGTATCTATAGCTATTGCATTCGCTGCTCCAAGTTTTACTGCCGTAATTGCCAGCACGGCGGTTCCTGATCCGACATCCAAAAATGAAATGTTTTTATCCACATACTTTTGGAGAAAGTTCAAAACAATTTTTGTTGTTTGATGCTCCCCCGTTCCGAAAGACATTTTTGGATCAAGTGTAATTACAATTTCATTTTCTTTTTTTTCATATTCCCGAAATGTTGGTTTGATGACAATTTTATCAGTTACATGAATAACTTGAATTGATTTTTCCCATTCTTCATTCCAGTTTTTCATTGGTAACAAATTTTCTTCGACTGAATAATTCCTTATAATATTTTCAGCCGTTAAAGAATAAAGTTGTAATTCTATTTCTGCTTTGCCAACATTCGAATTTGTTTGGGTAAAAACTTTAATACAATTTACATCCTCATTGATACCATCTATGTTTAATTCCCACATCACGCCACTGACAATCTCAGGAAGAAATGGTTCGGTTGTAATTAAAAATTCTTTGTAATATTTCATAAAATTATTTTTATTTGGTTGAAGTAAGAATTGAGCAAATCGAGTCAATGAGGTTTCGTGCCTTGGTTGATCCAGAAACATAATTTTGAATGTTGATTGAAAAGGCAATTAAATGTCCGTTCGCATTTGTCAAATACCCCGAGAGTGCACTGACTCCGGCGAGTGTGCCGGTTTTCGCATGAACATTTTTTTCAGCAGGGGTATTTAACATCCTTGTTTTTAATGTTCCATCCACCCCTGCGACCGGAAGAGATTCAAAAATTATTTTAAAGATTTCAGGTTCATCTTTGTAAAGATAAATTAGAAGTTTCACTATCAACCCGCAAGAAATTAAATTATAGCGAGAAAGACCTGAACCATCTACTATTTTATAATTGTGAGAAGATAATCCAATTAAGGATATCAAGCTGTCAACTTTGATCAGTCCATCCTGTATTTTTGCAGGGGTGTGGGATTGAGATGCAAGAGCATATAACAGCATTTCAGCAGATAAATTGTCGGAATGCTTTAATAAATAATTAGTCACTTCATAAATATTTCGGCTGATTGCGAAAACGGAATCTCCGGAAAGCTGATTGTAAGATTTAAAAATTTCTCCTTCAAATTGTACTCCTTCTTCCATTAAATTTTCTTTCAGCAAGGTAAGAAAGAATAATTCGGGACTTGTGACGTTAAGGCTTTTGGATTCTTCAATTGAAATAGAGCCGGAGATATTCTCATTGTATTTAATAATAATTTCATTTTTACCAGCTAACCAATTTCGAGTAATTGAAATATCTGTTTCATCCATATCGCTAAAAGTTTTTACAGAAACAAAGTTGGTTTGTGGTTGAAGTGTATAAGATATTTTACTATTGGAAAGAAGAGCTGTGACTGAAACTAAATTTGAATTAATATTCAGTGCATTCAAATGAGGAGCATCGGGCGAAGGCTCATCATCCCACTGCCAGCCGCTTCCCCAATAAACTGAATCCTTAATTGAACAATCTGCAATTAAATTACCTTCTATTTTTTTTATACCGAGCATAGTTATTCTGTTAGAAAAATTTTTGAGATCATCCAAACTAAAAAGCGGATCAAGCCCTGCTTTAATTATTACAGAACCATACAATACTGAATCAACAATACTGCCGTTGATTAATAGTGCAGTATTAAAGGAATAATTTGTTCCAAGAAATTTAAGAGCAGCAGTAGTAGTAAGTAGTTTTAAGTTTGAAGCAGGAAGAAACAGCAGTTCATTATTTTTTTGATAAACGGATTTATTATCTGACAAATCAAAAATATCAATTGAAATCTGAGAAGCGTTAAAAAATTTATTTTTTATGAAACGTGTATCAATGCTTTTTTTTACTTTAGAATTATATTCGTCAGTCTGCGGATAATAATCTGCAAACATTAAAATAAGAGCAAACAAAAAAATTCTTTTTAGCAAAGTTAGCCGGCGATTTTATATTAATTGAAATCAGAAAAGATGTCGGACACGAAATTCAGCGCCAATTTTTTCTTCGACAATCTGTCTTGCTTTTTCAAGATCAACTTGGGGTATGTCAACTACGGTCATAATTACTTTTTCGACGTAAGCTTTTGCTCCTTTGGCGAAAGAAATCATTTCATTAAATAATCTTGTTTCAACCTGCATTATCTCAGCATACTGCCGCGGATCAAAACTATTTAAGCTAATAGAAACAATATCAATTGCGTTTTTCAGCTCAGGAAGGATATTTCTTTTATTAATGAAATTACCGTGACCATTTGTATCAAGCCTTGTTCTGCCTCCGTGTTCTTTTACAAAGCGCCCTACCTCGCGGACGACGTTCCATCTTACAGTTGGTTCGCCGAATCCACAGAACACAACTTCCTTAAATCTTTTTGGATCACCGATTTCACTGATGTAAACACCTGCATCCGGTTCATCCTCCTTCGCCAGTTTTAGATTATAGCCTTCAATTACAGGGTCCGCTTTTCTTTTGCAAAATGTACAGTTAGCATCACATCTGTTAGTAATATTCACATACAAAGACTCGCCAAGCTGATAGGTATAAATATTATTTGATTTACTCCCGATCCCAAATAACTTAAAAGTATTTAGCAAAGTAATTTTTGAAATGTCACTAAGTGAAACTCCCAATACTTCGGCAAACTTTTCAGCAACGTGCCGAACAAATGCAGGCTCATTTCTTTTTCCACGATACGGGATTGGTGAAAGGAAGGGTGAATCTGTTTCAGTTAAAATATGGTTCATATCCAGCCGAGTGAGAATTGCACGAAGATGTTCGGATTTTTTAAAAGTAATATTTCCTGTAAATGAAATAAAATGCCCCATGCTTATAAGTTCGTTTGCATTTTCAAGCGTGCTATTGTAGCAGTGAAATTGTGCACGAAGCCCTGAATTGCAATACGAACGAATCACTTCCATCATATCGTTATCAGCGTCACGATTATGAACAATTATAGGCTTGTTAATATCAATTGCAAATTCGATCTGATCCTTAAAAGCTTGTATTTGTTTTTCCTTTGGTGAGTAATTATAAAAATAATCCAATCCGATTTCACCAACAGCAACAACTTTCTTGTGAGATGCAAGTTCTTTTAGCTTACTGATATTTTCTTTCTGCCAGTTTTTTGTTTCGTGAGGATGAACACCGACAGCAGCAAATATATTTTCATACTTATCAGCAAGTTCTACGGATTTTTCAGATGTTTCAATATCAGTGCCCGGTACGATAATATAATCCACATCAGCTTGTTTAGCTCGTTCAAGAATAAAATCAATATCACCATTAAAATTCGGATAGAAAAGATGTGCATGAGTATCAACGAACATAAGAACCCCTTCCATTAATAATATTAGTCATCATAGGTTTTATTTTTTCCAATACAAAAATCAGAAATTTAATTCCATGCTCAAAGAGAAATTTCTTATTGGCTGAAGATTTCCGATCAATTCTACATAGTTGTAATTAAGAAGATTGTTTGCAACAAAATTAATTTTTAACGGTAACGAAAAACTATTAAAATCAAATCCGGCATTCAAATCAAGCAAGAAAACTTCTACGCGTTTATCGGCATCCTGAACTATAAATTTTAATTCCTCATCTATTTCTTCAACACGACTCCAATATCTAAAGTTCATTCCAAGATTAAAGTTGAAAAAATTTGATTGTACAGATGAAATGAATGAATGTCGCGGACGATATTTCAGCGACTTATTCAAGTTGACATCTCTGGCCCACAGATAAGTATATCCGAGAGTTAGAATAATTTTTTTATCAAAGAGCAAAATCTCAGAAGTAATTTCACTGCCTTGAATACGAGCGCGAGTCACGTTGTTAAAAAATATTAATCCGTCAGAAGGATCAACTGAAGGTTCAATAAAATCGAAAAGTTCGTTATTAAAAATCGCTGCATCCAATGACCATTCTTCAAACAACATGTAATTTACTCCGGCTTCAATAAATAAATTGTTTTCCGGTTTAATGTTCAAATTGGGTTTGACAGTTATTCCACTTGTGGATGTTGATGTAAAAACTTCCGCAAGGGATGGCGCCCTGAAGCCCCATCCTGCAGAACTTCTCAAAAACATTTTATCATTAACTTTAAAATTAAATCCAATTTTAGGAGCAAAGGACGAGAAGTCGGCAAGTCCTTCTATTTTCGTAACATCATACCTGATGCCTGCTGTTGATTTTAGATTTTCTATTAATTTAAAATCAAGCTGTGAATAAGCTCCGATTGAATAAGAATTTCGATTGCCAAAAATATTAGAATTAACTTTTGAAGAAACAAACTCGACTCCGGAAACATTTATCAAATCATCGCTGATAAAATTTGTTAGTTGAACTTCACCTCTAAAGATATCCGAATTGGACTCATTCATAACTTCTGAATTATCATTCCAGATATTTAGGTAGTAACTAAGTTTAGTTTCGAAAATTATTTTTTCTGTTAATGCAGATTTTAATAGTATTGCCGTTAAATATCTGTTTGTCTCGGTACGCTCACCTTGTGAATCATCAGGCGGAACAAGAGCGTTTGAAGAATTTTTCCAATATAAAAAGCTACCGCTTCTTTTGTTCAAAGAATTAAATAGTAATCTGATTGAAGTGAGCGGTGTGAAGGAATACTGAATTTTTGCAAATCCAATATATTTATGATAGAACCCGCTTTGCTTATAACCGTCGCTTTCAAGTCGTGTAATAGCACCATTAAACGAAAACGATTTCAGTTTTTGACTATGTGAAATTGTAAGCCCGTTAAAGGTTCGAAAATCATCACTCCACTTCCATTCATCATAAAACGGTTTGTCATAAAATCCTGCAAATGCTTTCGCAAAAGTTGTCGGTGTTTCGGGTATTGTTTTAGTGATTACATTAACAACCCCTCCAATAGCGGTCGAACCGTATAATGAACTTGCTGCCCCCTTAATGATTTCAATTTTATCAGTGCTGCTAAGCGGTAATAATTCCCAGATTGTTTCACCTGTGTCGCCAGTATAAAAAGGGATGCCATCAAGGGCAAGTAAAACGCGGGAGCCGGCACCACGGCTGTAACCGCTCGAGCCTCGAATACTAATCTGATCTTCAGTCATATTTATTCCTGATACATATCGAAGAGCATCTTCAAGATTAGAAATATTTTTTGCCTGTAAAAAATTCGCTTCGATAATATTTGAGGTAACGGTAAGCTCATTTTTTTTCTGTTCATATTTACCGGCAGTGATAATAACATCTTCAGTTGGTATTGCTTCGGGAACAAGAGTTAAATTCAATGTTATATTGTGATTTGTAATTTTAATTGCTGAAGTGGACTTAGCATAACCGATATGAGAAAATTGCAGGCTGTATTGACCGGGAGAAAGATTTTCTAATCTATAGCTTCCTTCTTCATCTGTTGTTGTTCCCTTGTTTAATTCTGCTATCATTATATTGACTTGCGACAGAGGCTGATTGTTAAGGTCTGTTACTTTCCCGCTAATCAAAAAACTTTGCGAATATAATACTGAATTAAAAAGTAAAATCAGTACCGGTGCAAAAGCGATTTTCATAATGAAGTAAAATTTTTATAGAAGTTTAATTCCCGCCCGGCGGCTGAGGGGGTGGGTTATCAAAATCGCATTTAATATTTATATCCGTAACGAGTTGCCCTTGCGGGATAATTAATTTACCTGGTTTTGTTGAATCGCCTGCGGCATAATAAATTCCTGCCACCACCCAATCTTTTCTGTCAAAAGATACTTCTTCAGTATATGATTGTGCAACGCAAACGTAAGAATATTCACCAGCGGGAATTAATCCACCAACAGGCACAAAACCTGTATCGAGGGAGGTGTATGCATAAAAAACTGCGCCAAACGGTATTTCCTGACTTACAAAACTTAAGTTAAAAATGTTAAAATCAGCAACTGAATCAAGCGGGTCGCGGAACACAATAATGTGTGTGCGTTTTACGCTATCGGGCCAAGCACCAACGAATACTACTGCTCCGCTAAATCCTTCAGGCTGCGAGGAATCAGAATCGATTGCTGGCTCGATCCCGCCCCCACAGCCACAAAGGATAATTGCAATAAAAAATGCGGGAGTAAAAATTTTGTGTAGTTTGTTCAAACTACTTCACCTATCAAATTAAATTCTTTGTTAAAATTTGAAAATAATGTGCGCAAATTTTTCAATTCGTCGGAAGAGATAACTGCAACTAAACCTATTCCGAGATTAAAAACTTTCCGCATTTCTTCTAGAGGAATGTTTCCTGTCCTTTGAATTAACAAAAATATTTCGGGGATAATCCAGCTTTCCCAGTTGATGTTTAACTTTAGCCCGGAGGGAATTATTCGCTTCGTATTTCCAGCAATACCTCCACCTGTAATATGCGATAACCCTTTAACATCAACAGAATTTTTTAATGAAGTAATAAGCGGCAGATAAGATTTATGAATTT
>DAOLIQ010000031.1:0-30771 GCA_035328465.1 Ignavibacteriaceae bacterium
ATTCGCTCCCGGCAAAAAACTAATCATCGAAGGACTTGCAACTGTTAAAGGAACATCCTCACAAAAACTTACTCTTGATTTTCACAACCGAAATGATAACACAGGAATAGAAGTACTAACTGATGGAGATTTTACAGCTTCGAAAAAATTAATGCTGCTGAAGTAAAGTGTCCATTCACGCAAACCCCTAGTAGCATTGCCATCGGAGGTTCGTTTTTCGCTCATTTTAACACCTTCCCAACTGTACCAAAGCTTGGTTTGACTCTACGCTGTCTCGGTTGGGCTCTGCCATTCCTGTATTCATATCGACTTTCCTCCGGTTAACCTGAACTACCATTGCATCAATCCCTACGCTGCCTCCAATATGCTTGACCATACTTGCGTCAATCTTCATCTCACCTCTGTCATGCTTGACCACACTTGCGTCATGCATGCCGATGGCTCTGAAATGATTGCCGCGCTCATTGAAATTCTAACGAATCCCTTTGAATGAAATCAGAATTGGTGAAGGATACTCTGTAAAAGGTATATTCAATTCAGAAGATCAAATTTTCCTGTTACAAAAAACTTGTATAAACGACATTCAATAGCTAAATTTACAACTCAATTTTTCAATTCATAAGGTTAATAATGAGCGAATTACAAGGCAAAATTATACAGGTTATTGGACCTGTAATTGACATAGAATTTGAAGCAGGTAAGCTTCCTAAAATTTATAATTCAATAAGAATTCCAAGGGTTTCTACCGAAGGTATAAAGGATGAGCTGATTGCTGAAGTTCAACAGCACCTTGGTGAAGATAGAGTTAGAACAGTTGCAATGGATTCCACAGATGGCTTAGTTAGAGGGATGGATGCTTTTGATAACGGCAAGCCCATTTCTGTTCCTGTAGGACCTGAAACACTTGGCAGACTCATCAACGTTATCGGAAATCCGATTGATGGACTTGGTGTAATAAATACAAAAAAAACTTATCCTATTCACCGACCTTCACCTGCATTCAAAAACCTTTCAACCAAATCTGAAATGTTTGAAACAGGAATCAAAGTTATTGACCTTATCGAACCTTATTCCAAAGGCGGTAAAACAGGATTATTTGGAGGTGCCGGTGTTGGAAAAACAGTTATTATACAGGAATTAATAAACAACATTGCACAAGAACATGGCGGATATTCAGTCTTTGCCGGAGTAGGTGAAAGAACTCGTGAAGGAAATGATCTCTGGCTCGAAATGAAAGAGTCTGGTGTAATAAATAAAACTGCTCTTGTATTTGGTCAGATGAATGAGCCACCCGGAGCAAGGCTTAGAGTAGCATTGACTGGATTAACTGTTGCAGAATATTTTCGAGATGAAGAAGGAAGAGACGTTTTATTATTCATTGATAACATTTTCCGTTTTACTCAAGCCGGTTCTGAAGTTAGTGCATTGCTTGGTAGAATGCCTTCTGCAGTTGGTTATCAACCTAATCTTGCCACTGAAATGGGTGCGTTGCAAGAAAGAATTACTTCAACTGATAAAGGCTCAATCACTTCTGTTCAAGCAATTTACGTACCCGCAGATGACTTGACTGATCCTGCCCCTGCAGCAGCTTTTGCACATCTTGATGCTACTACTGTACTTAGCCGTCAAATTTCTGAACTTGGTATTTATCCAGCAGTTGATCCACTTGATTCAACATCAAGAATCCTTGAGCCTGGTATTCTTGGACAGGAACATTATGACGTGGCAAAAAACTGTAAAGAAATTCTTCAACACTATAAAGACCTTCAGGATATAATTAATATTCTTGGAATGGATGAACTTTCTGATGAAGATAAAATTGTTGTTCGTAGAGCAAGAAGAATCCAAAGATTTTTCAGTCAACCATTCCATGTTGCTGAGCAGTTCACTGGTTACAAAGGTAAGTATGTGAAACTTGCTGACACAATTCGCGGCTTCAAAGGAATTATTGATGGTAAATATGATGAGCTCCCGGAAAGTGCATTTATGTACGTTGGCACCATTGAAGAAGCTGTAGAAAAAGCAAAGGCGATGAAATAAATGTCTGATTTATTTCTTGATATAGTTACTCCTTCTAAAATTATTTTTTCTGGTGAGATTACTTCTATTACTGTTCCCGGAACAAACGGAAGCTTTCAGGTATTAAAAAACCATGCTCCGATTATCAGCACATTTGAAATTGGTGTATTAAAAATCGAAACTGGTTCTGGTAAAAAATATTATGCAACAGGAGGAGGGACTATCGAAGTCTTAAATAATAGAATTCAAGTTCTTGCAGATTCTTTAGAATCTATAGATCAGATTGATATTACACGTGCAGAATCTGCTTTAAAGAGAGCTAAAGAAAGATTGAATAATATTAGTCAGGAAAAAATTGATGTTGCAAGAGCCGAAGCCGCAATGGCTAGAGCATTGAATCGGATTAAGTTAGTTTCAAGGAACTCAACCGAGAATTAAAAAAATTCAATAAAAAAAGGGTCTTTAGAGACCCTTTTTTATTACCTATGTCCAAAGAATTATTTCACGAGTGAAAATCTGCGCGCAACTTCATCCCAATTAACCACGTTCCACCAATTTTCAATATAATCAGGACGCTTATTCTGATACTTCAAATAATAAGCGTGTTCCCAAACATCTAAACCAAGAATTGGAGTACCTCTTAATTCAGATACATCCATCAGTGGATTGTCTTGGTTCGGAGTTGAGCCAACTACTAATTTACCATTTTGTACTACAAGCCATGCCCAGCCTGATCCAAATCTTGTCGCACCAGCATTTGCAAAAGTCTTTTTGAACTCATCGAAAGAAGAGAAAGAGCCTTTAATTGCTTCTGCAAGAGCGCCTGTTGGTTGTGTTTGCCCACCACCTTTCATTACAGTCCAAAAAAGAGAGTGGTTATAATGGCCGCCTCCGTTATTTCTTACTGCCATAGGATATTTTGAGATTGAAGCCATTAAATCTTCGAGAGTTTTGCCTTCTAAATCCGTGCCTTCAAGCGCTTTGTTAAGATTAGTAACATAAGCATTGTGATGTTTTGTATGATGAATTTCCATTGTTAGTTTATCAATGTATGGTTCCAACGCATCATACGAGTAGGGGAGTGAGGGAAGTTCAAATTTTGACATGAGTTTTGTTCCTTTATTATTTTTATAAAATTTATTTAATTGCTTTGCAAGTGAATTAGCAGCAGGTAAAATTGATATTGCCCCGACAGTCTTTAAAAATATTTTTCTATTCATTATAATTCTCTAAATCATACACCAAAAGATTCGCCGCAGCCGCATGTCTTTTTTGCATTTGGGTTATTGAAAATGAACCCGCGCCCGTTAAGTCCATCACTAAAATCAAGTTCGGTTCCTGAAAGATAAAAAAGACTTTTTCCATCTACGAAAAGTTTAACACCATTCATTTCTAAAATAGAATCACCTTCCCTTTTTTCAGTATCGAAGCCTAAAGAATAAGTTAATCCACTGCATCCGCCGCCTTTAACTCCGACACGCAAACCATACCCTTCGGGGATTTGATTTTCTGTCATAATTCTTTTTATCTCTTTTGCTGCTTTTTCTGTTACTTTAATTTCAGTTTCTGATTGTATCTCTTGCATATTTTTTATTCCTTTATTAATATTTATTTATAGGGGATCACCCGGAGCGGTGGTTACGAAATCAGGATAATTAATTTTCCAGCCTAATGAATTTGTTTTAATGAAAATTCCCTCTGTCTCAAATGAATGAGATATGCTTGCAGCCAATAGTTGAGCTTCTGCTTCATTTAGTTCAATATTTTTGCTCTCAAGGAATCTTTTAATTCCATACTGAAAGTCCTTCAAGAAAAAATTAGAATTATGAAACAGAGGATAACGTGACTTTAAAAATTTCATTAACTGTGAATGATCCGATTCAATCGATTTCACGAGCGAGTTTATTTTTTCTGTTTTTAATTTCATCTGTCAATCTAATTAAATTATTGTTACATAATATTTTTTAATTTTGTTGCTTTTAAAAGTTTATCAATCTCTTTTTGCAGTTTCGCAACAGGATTCCTAATCTGGCAGCAGTTTAATAATGAGCATTCATACTTGTTACTATTGTTTTCAAAACACTCAACGATCTGATAGTTAGGTTCAACAGCCTTAATAATCTCTAGAAGAGAAATTATTTCCGGATCTTTTAATAGTGCGTAACCACCTTTTATTCCTTGTGTTGAAAAAATAATGTTAGAGCGGTTCAAGTTTTGTAAAATCTTTGACAGCAGCTCAAAAGGAATTTTATTTCTTTCTGCAATTTCTTTTGCTGAAATTATAGAACCATCCTTCACTAATGCAATTTCTCGCATCGCCATTAAAGCGTATTCGGTTCTTTTCGTAAATTTTAACATAGTTTTAAATACGACTTTAATTGTCGTGTTTAAACCTAAATAAAACTTTTATTATATAAAAGTTAAAAATTAGAAACCAAGTAGTTTAACGGAAGTTTTCGCAAGATTAATCAATGGAGTGAAATAAATCCCAAGAACCAAGACTGGTATAAGAATAAAAACGATAAAGATAGCATTAGAAGTTGAACATTTCCAGGATTGAGGAGCAATTTCAGGTTGTACCAAAAACATATTTTTTAGGACGCGGATGTAATAATAAAGTGAAACCACAGTATTTAGTAATGCGATCACGGCAACTGCTATCATCTTAGCATCAACTAACGCAATGAACAAATAAAGTTTTGCAATAAAACCTGCTGTAGGTGGTAAACCGGTTAGTGAGACTAAAAATATACCAAGCGAAACTCCAAGAAAAGGATTAGCATATCCCAGACCGCGGTATTCATCAATATTTTCACTACCTATTTTATTCGCAATTAACATGACTACTAAGAATGCACCCAGATTCATAAATGTATAAATCGCGAAATAAATAAGAACAGCAGATATACCTTCATTAGACAAAACTGCAACTCCCAAAAGAATATATCCGGCGTGAGCAATACTCGAGTAGGCGAGCATACGTTTCAGATTATCCTGCCACAGAGCAGTAAAGTTTCCTAATGTCATCGTTAAAATTGAGAGTAAAATCAAAAATGATTTCCAGTCTATCAAATTCACGAGCTGCCAATAACCTTGTTGATCAACAGATTGTATAAAAGTAATTTTAATAAATCTAATTAGTAAAGCAAATCCTGCAGCTTTACTTGCAACAGATAAAAACGCTGTAATCGAAATTGGTGCACCTTCGTACACATCCGGTGTCCAAAAATGAAATGGTGCAACAGAAATCTTAAATCCAATTCCAACAAACACAAGCACGCTTGCGAGTAAGAAAGTTAAGCTGTTGAATTGAGCCATCTGAATTAGCGAGTTTATTTGATAAAGATTAGTTGAACCGGTTAATCCATAAATAAGCGATATTCCGAAAAGCATAACGCCGGAAGAAACTCCGCCGTAAATTAAATATTTTAGTGAAGCCTCGCTGTTCCGTAAAGAATTTTTTGTGAAACCTGAAAGTATGTAAGAGGAAAGCGAAAGCAATTCAACCGAAACGTAAATTAAAATCAAATCGGAGGCTGAGATCATAAAGAAAATCCCCAGTACCATACCAAATATTAAAGTGTAGTACTCTCCAAGCCTTTCGTAACTTGCGGATAATTCCTTTGAAGCAACAGAGAATGCAACGATTACTAATGAAGCAACTATTACAATTAATTTAAAGAATGCACCAAATGAATCAGTGGAAATCATTCCTAGTGTGTCTTCTTTACCAAAAGCAAAATTGTTCATTGAAAATTGCTCAACAATAAAAAATGCTGCCGCAGCGAAAAATATTATTGAAGCAATAGGCAGCAGAAATTTCTTCTTTGGAAAAATTAAATCAATCAAAACTATCAAAACCAGTCCGAAGGAAATTGATATTTCTGGTTTTATAAATCCTATACTTGAAATTACGGAGCTGATTAGAGATTCCACTTTAATACCAATTATCAGTTAAATAATGAAAATGAACCATAAACCGATTGAGCGTCATTCATAAACTTTACCATTGCATTGACTGATGAATTCATCATATCAAGCATGAACGAAGGGTAGACTCCGAGAAATAAAACTATTAAAGCAAGCGGTACCAACATAATGTATTCGCGTGCAGTTAAATCTTTCAGGTCAGTCCATTTATCTTTTAGCTGTCCTAAAAAGACTCTTTGCAGCGTCCACAGCATATAGCCTGCGCCCAGCAAAATTCCCAGTGTAGAAATAATAGTTATAATTCTAATTGATGAATTACCAAATGCCCCAATAAAAACGAATGCTTCAGAAACAAAACCGCTTAAGCCAGGTAATCCAATTGCTGCAAAAAAAGCTACAGACACTAGTCCCGAATAAATCGGCATTTGAGTTGCTAAACCACCAAATGCGTCTATCTCACGTGTATGAGCACGGTCATATATTACCCCCACGATAAGGAAGAGCATTGCTGTGATCGTTCCGTGATTAAACATTTGAAGCACGGCACCGGAAATTCCAAAGGTATTCATAGAAGCCATTCCAAGAAGAACAAATCCCATGTGCGAAACGGATGAATACGCAATTAGTTTCTTAAAATCTTTTTGAGCCATTGCTGTTAAAGCACCGTATACAATATTTATCATTCCAAAAAGCGCAATGTACCATACAAGCTGTCGAGTGATCTCCGGAAAAATTGGATAACTTATCCTAAGGATTCCATAAGTTCCCATCTTTAAAAGAACACCTGCAAGTATAACGCTGATTGCTGTTGGAGCTTCAACATGAGCATCCGGCAGCCATGTGTGGAAAGGAAACATCGGAATCTTTATAGCAAATCCAATAAATAAGGCTATATAAGCAATGAATCGTAGGTTAGATGGATTTAATGGGGATAAAATACCGTTTGCAGTAAAATTGTTTGGATTCATCATTGTCAGTAAATTGAAAGAGAAGACTTTACTGCCGTCAGCCAGTGTTTCCATCGTACTGAAATAAAGTCCAATCATCACAAGCAATATGAAAATACTTCCGAGTAAAGTGTAGAGAAAAAATTTGATTGCTGCATATTCACGCCTCGGACCGCCCCAAATTCCAATTAAGAAATACATTGGAAGAAGCATCAATTCCCAGAAAATGTAGAACAAGAAAAAATCTAAAGCGACAAAAACCCCCATCATCCCTGTATCTAATAATAGGAATAAAGCAAAATAACCTTTGATTGATTTGGTTATTGTCCACGAAGAAAGTGTAGCAATAAAAGTAACAATAGCGGTTAACAGCACTAAAGGAATGCTTAGCCCGTCAATACCAAGATAATAATCAATTTTAATTTTTCCGATCCAGGAAAAGCCGGAAATATCAATCCACCTGAATTTTTCTATGAATTGAAATGATGATGGATCATTCACCCCACCCAATGAATAATTATAATAGTAGAGAATGAATCCCGCCACTACAACCTGGATCCCGGTGATTAAAAGCGTAAAAGGTTTTATCAACTTTTCCAGAGATTTAGGAATGAAAAGAATTAATATCATCCCAAGTATTGGAAGAAAAGTTATAAACGATAGTATTGGAAAGTGTTCCATCTATTTACCTAAATTTCATTAAAATGATTTAAACAAAAACAATAAAATTACAATTGAAAAAACAACAAGCATTAAGTAAGTCTGTACTTTGCCCGTTTGAAATCTTCTGAACAAAAGCCCGATAAAACCGCTGAGATAAGCCATAAAATTTACAAGCCCATCAACAACAAAGCTGTCAAACTTTCCGCTGAATCTGGAAAATCTTCTGGTCAAAGCTGCTGAACCATTTACAACGCCATCAACAATAACCGCATCAAACCATGCCAGGAATTTTGCAAACAATAATGTGCCACCGACAAATACGGCATTATAAAATTCATCAAAGTACCATTTATTTAAAGAAATATTATAAAGAAGTTTAATTCGATCAGCTAATTTATCTGCACTAATTTTTTTCCACTGATACATTGTAAAAGCGAGTAGTATTCCAAATGCCGCAACTAAAAGTGAAAGTAACATTGCAGGAATATGAGCTTCGTGCATTGCTTCAGTGTATGATTCAGAAAATACAACCTCGTGACTGTTCGTCTCGACAAATTCTTCTGAATCTTTTTTCATAAAATTATATCTTGATTCCACAGGTGTAGATAATTCAGGTGCTTTTACCCAGTCTGTTAAGAACCACCCTTGATCAGCATTAATTGGATTTGGTGTGTACCAGAAAAAAACTGACAATGCAGAAAGTACAACCAACGGCATTGCCATTACGAATGGTGATTCTTTTGCGTGGTCATATTTATGCTGGTCACGCGGCTCGCCATGAAAAGTTAGAATGACTAATCTGAACATATAAAATGCTGTTAACAATGCGACAAAAAATCCGACAATTGCAAATACCCAGTTGCCTGTTAGGTTTCCAAAAGCAAATGCACCGGCGAGTATCCCGTCCTTACTTAAAAATCCGGATGTGAGCGGAACGCCTGAAATTGCAAGTGTAGAGATTAAAAATGTTGCATAAGTAAGCGGAAGTTTTTTCCTCAACCCACCCATGTTTCTAATATCCTGTTCGTGGTGCATTGCATGAATGACTGATCCTGATCCAAGAAATAAGCAAGCTTTAAAGAAAGCATGCGTAATAAGATGAAAGAATGCAAAAGTATACGCACCAACTCCAAGTGCCATAATCATATATCCAAGCTGACTCACAGTTGAGTAAGCCAAAACTTTTTTAATATCATTCTGCGTTAATGCAATTGTAGCAGGAATAAAAGCGGATAAAGCACCGATGATTGCGATAAATGTTAGAGCATCGCCGGTAAGGATGGGGAAAACACGCACAACGAGGTAAACACCGGCTGCAACCATTGTTGCCGCATGAATTAATGCACTAACAGGTGTCGGACCTTCCATTGCATCAGGCAGCCAAACGTGTAGTGGAAACTGAGCCGATTTGCCGATAGCTCCACAAAAAATTAATATCCCGACAACGGTTAACCAGAATCCACTATCGAATGGAAGATTGCCTTGGGAAATTTGATAAAAAATCTGATCGAAAGTAAATGTTTTATAAGTCGTAAATAAAATTAATATGCCTGCAAACATACCAAGATCACCGACCCTGTTAACGATAAAAGCTTTTTTACCTGCATCGGCAGCAGATTTTTTTTCGTACCAGAAGCCTATAAGTAAGTAAGATGAAAGACCAACGAGTTCCCAAAAAATGTACATCATCAAAATGTTATGAGTAAGAACGATTCCATTCATCGAGAAGGTAAAAATTCCAAGGTAGGCGAAATATCTGTTATAGCGTAAATCGCCTTTCATATAAGCTATTGAGAAAAAGTGAACAAGCATGCTAATCAGTGACACAACAAATAGCATAAGGACGGAAATATTATCCAACATTATCCCGAGCACGATAGGCACATTTCCGACTATTGGCATATTATTCAGGTTTATCCATTCAAATTCTTCAACCAAATTGATATCTGTGAAATAATTCAATTTAGTAAATGCAATTACGCACGAAATTATAAATGCAGAAATCAGAATTAATACTTCAAACAAGTAAATTGCTTTAATTTTTTTGCCAAGCAAAAGAGTAATTACAAACCCCAGAAGAGGTAAAAATAAAACCAGGACAGAAAGATTTAGCAATGTACTTTGATTCATACTTTAATTTTTAATCTTTGAGTGTGTCAATTTCATCAACGTTTACAGTTGAAAAATTCTTATAAATGTTTAAAACTATAGCAAGCGCAATAGCGGCTTCAGCGGCTGCAAGTACAATGACGAATAATGCCATAACCTGTCCATTATATCCGAAATTGCCGTATCTTGAAAAAGCAACAAAATTAATATTTGCCGAATTCAATATCAGTTCAATTCCCATCAGAACCATGATAGCATTTTTTCTGGTCAGAATTCCGAAAATGCCAAAAGAGAAAAGGCATAAGCTAACGATAAGATAGTGTGTTAATCCAACTTCCATATTATTTTCTCGCAATAGACGCCGCACCAATCAGCGCTACTAATAGAACAATGCCAAGTAATTCAAAAATTACTACGTAATCAATAATTAGCATTGAACCAATGAAGCGGGCTGATGAAGAAGAGACATCATTATTAATTGTCATCCAGTTCGTTTTAAGTAAAGCCGCTGCAACAATTCCAGCAAACAAACCCACACCAACTGCAGCAGGCAGAATTTGCATTGTTCCGGTTTTGATTTCGACATTTGTTATTTTATTTGTCAACATAACTCCGAATATCAACAGAATTAAAATGCCTCCGACATAAATAACTAACTGAACGATGGCTAAAAAATCGGAGCCAAGCAAAACATAAAGTCCAGCTACTCCGAAAAAAGTAAACAACAGATAAAATGCAGAATGAACAATATTCCTTGTAGTTACAACAAAGAAAGCTGAAACTATAGTAACTGCAGCGAATAAATAAAATATTATATCAAAAACACTCATTTAATTTTGTGCCTTATTTTCAGATTCTGGTTTGGTTTCTGCGGATAATTTTTCTTTTTGGATTTTATCTTCCGCTGCCTTTTTTGCTGCTGCTTCTTTTTCTGCTGCCTTAACTAATTCAAATTGAGCAAAATTATTTTTCTTCTGCTCAGATTCTTCTTTGGTTAATGTTGAGAAACTATAAATCAAATTGTTCCTGTCATATTCAGAAAACTCAAAGACATCTGTCATATAAATACATTCGGTGGGGCAGGGGAATACACACAACTGACAGTAGCAGCATTTAGCGATATCAATATTAAATTTTGTTACCCAAAGAGCTTTCTTTTTTCCATTGGACGTTTTACCCAAATCTTCTGCGGGTAAAGATTTTACTGTTTCAATTTCAATACAACTTACTGGACATGCCCTTGCGCATTGGTCACAACCGATACAATCATCCATATTTACATATAAACGGTTGCGTTCTCTCTCCGGCAATTTTAATCGAACATCCGGATATTGAATAGTGACTGCAGGAACGAATAGATGTTTGAATGTAACTTTCATTCCTATTAAAATAGTACTTAGCGCAGTATAGATATTTTGGAAATATTCTTTCATTCTATAAAATCGTAATTATTCCAATGAGTAATAAATTCACAAACGCTATCGGTATAAGATACTTCCAGCACGCGGTCATTAGTTGATCAACACGTAAACGCGGTAAAGTCCAGCGCAGCCACATTTGGACGAAAACGAAAAAAATTCCTTTTGTAGTAAACCAAAATAGTTGTTCAAATGGAACCAGCCAGGCTATTCCTAAAGTATTTCCGAGATAGCCGAAAGGAGACTGATAACCTCCAAAAAACAATACAGAAACAATTGCAGAAACAGCAAACATATTTGCGTATTCAGCAAGAAAGAACATGGCGAATTTCATTCCTGAATATTCTGTGTGGTAGCCGGAAACCAATTCAGATTCTGCTTCGGGAATATCAAAAGGAGTTCTATTTACTTCGGCAAGTGAACTTGTATAAATAATTATAAAACTAATTGTCATCAACGGAATAAAAATTATTTTGTCAATTCCGAAATCAGGTCCGCCGAATATTATCCAGTTCCAGAAATATCCTGTTTGCATTTCACTAAGTGTATTCAGGTTTAATGTTCCGGTGATCATAACGATAGCAAGTATTACAAGCATTGTTGGTATTTCATAACTGACTATTTGAGCCGCCGCTCGCATCGAACCAAGTAATGAGTATTTATTATTTGAAGCCCAGCCTGCCATTAAAATTCCAGCCACAACTAAACTTGATGCCGCAACAATATAAAATAAACCGAGATCAATATTCGAACCTATATATGTACTCGTAAATGGAATAGCAGCGAAGGCTGCATAACTACCTGCGAAGACAAGTACAGGAGCAACATTGAATAATATTTTATCATTGTCTCTTGCGATAATATCTTCTTTTTGAATAAGTTTTAATAAATCAGCAACAGTTTGAAGAATGCCATGATATCCAACACGCATTGGACCAAGCCGATCTTGCATGTGTGCAGAAACTTTTCGCTCGAATAAAACTGCAAAAAGCACAAAGAGCAAAATGAAAGTTAAAGGCAAAGCACCTGAAAGAAACATTGCAAGAATTTCGCTGCCAAACAAATCTACAAAACTGTTATAAATCATCTGTCAATTTCTCCCAAAACTATATCAATGCTTCCGAGTATTGCAATAATGTCAGCAACAAGATGACCACGGCATAAAATGTCCATAGCTTGTAATGAAACAAAGGAAGGGGCACGAACTTTTACTCTAAATGGATTTAACGAACCGTTACTAATAATAAAATAGCCAAGGTCACCTCGAGGATTTTCAACTCTGGAATAAACTTGTCCAACAGGAGGTTTTATTCTTTTTGGAATAGCCGAAGAAACATCACCATCGGGAATTTGATTAAGGGCTTGTTCAATAATTTTCAAACTCTCTTCCATCTCGAGCACTCGCACATTATACCTATCCCAGCAATCTCCTGTTGTGCCGAATAAACCTTTACCGACAGGAATATCAAAATCAAATTTGTTGTAAATAGAGTATGTATCATTTTTGCGTAAATCCCATTTTACACCGCTGCCGCGCAAATTAGGACCGGTAATTCCATAATTGATTGCTGTATCAGCCGGAAGAATGCCGACGTTAGCAGTTCGTTCGATGAAAATTTTATTATTGGTAAGAAGATCATTTAATTCTTTGATCTTTGGACGAAAGTAAACAACAAAATCTTTTGCAAGTCTAATAAAATCAGGATGAAGATCGTGGGAAACTCCACCTATCCAAATATAATTGTAAAGCAGGCGTGCACCACAAGTCATCTCGAATAAGCTGAGAATTTTTTCTCTGTCTCTAAAACAAAACAGGAAAGGAGTCATTGCACCAATATCAGCCCCGTAAGTACCAAGAGCTACAAGGTGGGAAGCAATTCGCTGAAGTTCTGCCATTATTACTCTGATATATTCAACTCTTTCAGGAACTTGAATTCCTAAAAGTTTTTCCACAGCAATTACATATCCTAATTCATTTCCCATCGAAGCTAGATAATCCATTCTATCTGTGTATGGAATAACTTGAGGATAAGTCATTGCTTCAGCATGCTTTTCGAAGCAGCGATGAAGATATCCGATATGGGGTTTAACTTTATTGATGAGTTCACCATCAAGTTCTAGCTCCAAACGCAATACACCGTGTGTTGACGGGTGCTGCGGACCCATATTCAATATCATTTCTTCAGTTTTTAATGCCATATATTAATAAGGAACTTTCATCCCTTGATAAAATTCTGGATTTTCATAATCTTTTCTTAATGGATGACCGAACTCCCAATCATAAGGCATTAAGATTCTACTTAAGTCAGGATGATTAAGAAATTTTATTCCTAATAAATCAAAGGCTTCACGTTCATGCCAGTTTGCAGAGTGCCAGACAGCTTCAACAGATTTAACCTCCGGGTTGTCTCGATTAGTAGAAATTTTGAGTGTGACTTTCTGGTTTAGTTTCATTGATTCAAGATGATAGAAAACTGAAAGAGTTCCGCCGGTCATTATTTCCTTTTCAGTTTGGTCTTTAATTTTTTTTCCATTAAAATCATCAACAGCAGAAAGATTCATAAGATTATCGAACATCAAATCATCGCTATCGCGAAGAAATAGACACACCTGATCTATTGCTGAAGGATTAACTTCAATATATTCTTCAACAGGTTGCCCTTTGACATGATTTAAAATATCCTCAGGAAATTTTTGTTTAAGAATCACAAATATTTCTTCAGTAGTTTTCATACAGTTTTTTTAACCAATGATTCGTTTCGAATTTTTTCCTGTAACTTAAGCAAGCCCTCTAATAAAGCTTCGGGACGGGGAGGACAGCCGGGCACATAAACATCAACAGGAATGACACGATCAACACCTTTTAATACGTGGTAGCCATGTTCCCAGTAAGGTCCGCCGCAGTTGGAGCAGCTTCCCATTGAGATAACATATTTTGGGTCAGGCATTTGCTCATAAAGTCTTTTGATACGTGTCGCCATTTTTAAAGTTACTGTTCCCGAAATAATTATCACATCTGATTGTCGGGGTGAAGGGCGGGGGATTACACCAAATCTATCAAAGTCATAATGCGAGGCTGAAGTTGCCATCATTTCAATAGCGCAGCAGGCTAAACCAAAACCCATCTGCCACAACGAAGAGAGCCGAGCCCAGTTTAATAAATCTTCAACTGATGTTATTACTATGTTTTCGTCTTTAAATTGCTGATCTAATAAGCCCATTTAATTCTCAGTAGATACATTAGTATCAATTTTATTTTTATTAAGACCCAGTTTCGGAGGGATGACTTTCGGCCGTGCCCATTCAAGATCGCCTTTACGCCATTCGTAAACCATTCCTAAACCTAAAAGAATCAGGAAAATTGCTCCGGTTAAAAACCCGAACATTCCAAATTCTTTATAAACCAATGCCCAGGGTAAAAGTAAAACTACTTCCACATCAAATATTAAGAAGATTAAAGCCACCACGTAAAACCTGATGTTAAATTTGACCCATGGCGATCCTTCGGGAGTCTCACCACATTCGTAAGTCATGTTTTTTTCTTGAGTAGGGCGGGCAGGGCGAATTAATTTTGCGGCTATTAATGCTATCACAACGAATAGGACAGCTATTAATATGAAGATAAAAATTTTCCCGAATTCGGTCAGCATTAGAAAATTATTTAGTTTAGTTTAAGCATACAATTCATAAAATTTCTCAGTAGTTATTCTGAGCTTCCAAACAGTTACAACATATATGCCATCGCATAAATAGGTTAATCATCAAAGAAACAACAAATTTAACACACGAACTTAATAATTTTTTTTCACTTTTAAGAATCAATTGGTTATTAATTTTTATTTTCGAGAAAATTATTATAATGCTTCAGCAATTCATATTTTTGAATTATCAATATCTTTATTTTATAAACTTCTAATTTTTAATAACAATCTTTTATCTTCTACATTTAGAAGTTTGAGAATTATTCAAGTGGATCTTCAAAAACAATACATAGTACAGAGTATTACGGTTGCTTCCAATAATTTGCGATTAACCACTCAGCAAATCGAGGTTGTCTCGCAAATTAGAGATTTAATTATCAAGTCAACGAAGCTTGACGATGATATTAAATTGATGAAAAAGATTACCGAGCTTTCGAAATTTGCGATCAAACTTGGTGAAATTTATAATTTCCTTAATCAAACTCAGGTTGATATGTTGAAGCTAAGTGAGCGATTTAAGGAACACAGCAGTTTGCTAATCAATGAAATTAATACTCTTTTAAATAATGTAACTCCGGTTACATTCAAAGAGATGTGTGATCGAATTAAGAAAGGCTTTAATAATTCGGAAGCTGAAGTTGCCAAAGCAATCAGTGTGGATTTATCAAGACGAGTAATTGATGAGCACGTTTTTGAAAAGAATGTAACTGAAGAACTAAAAGAAAATATTATACTTAATGATGAAAAGCCAGATGATGATTTTTTAATCCAAAATTATGAGAATACGATTCTTGATCAGATTAAACCTTTAGATCAACTGCTTAAAAAATTATCGCAGGATGAATTCGACTATGAACAAATTGGAATTTTTGCCGAACTGATGAATACCAATGGCGAACTTTCTGCTAAAATCGGATCTGAGATTATTTCAGACATGCACTTCATAATTTCAAATGCACTAACTCAAATTAAGGATAGAAAATTAATGCCCGGTAAGGAAGTTATTGAATCAATTCGTGCATGCTTAATTGTCATTGTCGCAATTGTACGTGGCAAAGATGTTGACATAACTGGATATTTAAACCGTGCAGAAAAATTTGGGAATACGATAAAGTAAAAAGTTAAATGTTTATTGAACAACCAAATCTAAATTGTATCACTTGTTCAGGTCGACTAAAATTCTAAAGCCTATTTTCACAATCAGCAATTTAAAAAAGAGGAATATATAGTAATGAAAATTTATGCCGTAATCATGGCTGGGGGAGTTGGTTCAAGATTTTGGCCAAGAAGTAAGAAAAAAACTCCAAAGCAGATGCTTCAAATTTTTGGCGAAAACACAATGATTCAAGATACCGTCAGCAGATTGGATGGTCTTGTGGATTCTGAAAATATTTTAGTGATTACAAATAGACTGCAAAAGCCGGGTATTTGTGAACAGCTTCCACAAATTCCATCTGAAAATGTAATTGAGGAACCATTCGGCAGAAACACTGCAGCTTGTATTGGATTGGCATCGATAATAATTGAAAAAAGAGATAAGGATGCAGTAATGATTGTACTGCCTGCGGATCATATTATTCGTGACAAAGCAGCTTTCCATAAGGTTCTAAAAAATGCAATTGAATTTGCTTATAAATCCGGCGGGCTTTTAACAATTGGTATTACACCCACCCGCCCCGAAACCGGCTACGGGTATATTCAAATAGATGATAAAGAGATCGGTCAAAATATTTTTAAAGTTTTTACCTTTGCGGAAAAACCAAATTATGCAACTGCAGTTAGATTTCTTGAGAGCGGTGATTTTATGTGGAATAGCGGTATGTTTATATGGCGGACAGATTCAATTCTGGAAGAAATGAAACTCCACATGCCGGATTTATTTGATAGTTTGGAATCTATAAAGAAGTCATTTGGCAAAAGTGATTTTGAATCTGTTTTAACCAATTTGTATGGACAACTCAAAAAAATTTCAATTGATTATGGTATTATGGAAAAATCTAACAAAGTATATCTTACGAAAGGCTCATTCAATTGGAGTGATGTAGGAAGCTGGGAGGAGGTTTATCAGCTATCTGAAAAAGACAGCAATGGTAACTCCATCACCGGACAGGTTTATACAGAAATGTCTGTTGATTCATACATTTATTCACCAAATAAATTTACTGCAGTTATAGGTGTTGAAAATTTAATCATTATTAATACAGATGAAGCCTTGCTAATTTGCCGCCGTGACAATTGTCAGGATGTTAAAAAAGTTGTTGACTATTTGGTAATGAATCAAATGGAAGAACATACCTGAATTATTTTTCTCTTTTATAAATACAAATATTAAATAGGATATTATTTTGTTCACTGTCAACGCTCCTGTAAAAGAATTAATTGAACTTGATCATAAAATATTTTTGCAAAAAATTTACTGTCCTGAAATTGCTTCCATAGTTCAACCCGGACAATTCCTTAATATTAAAGTTTCTAATTCATATTACCCATTGCTTCGTCGTCCTTTCAGTGTGTGTGATGTAGAAGGTGATTACATTTATTTGATGTTTAATATTCTCGGGGAGGGGACAAAATTACTTGCCTCAAAAAAAATAAATGAACCGATTGATATTCTTGGACCGCTTGGTAATGGCTTTAACTATGAGGGTACTTACAGCACTGCTGTAATTGTTGGCGGTGGCTTAGGTGCAGCTCCATTTCCATTTTTAATAAAAAGATTAACTGATAAAAAAGAAGTTATGACTTTTATTGGCGGAAGATCAATCCACGATGTTATCACTTATGGAATGAAAAATCTCTTAACATCTACTGATGATGGAACTACAGGATTCAAAGGAAACGTTGTCGAATTACTTAAAAATAAAATTTCAGAATTGAAAAAAAGCAAAATCAAAATATTTGGCTGCGGTCCAACGGTTATGTTAAAAGCATTAAAAGATTTTGCTCTTGATTTTGATTTTGAATGTGAAGTTTCGACTGAATGCGCAATGGCTTGCGGTTTCGGAATTTGTCAGGGATGTCCGATTGAATCAACTAATCATAAAGATAAATATTTACTTGTCTGTAAAGACGGACCTGTATTTAATATAAAGGATGTAGTATTATGAATAAAGTTGATCTATCCGTTTCTATCGGCACACTGCACTTAAGAAATCCAATCATGCTTGCATCTGGGACAGTTGGTTACGGAAATGAAATGGCTGAATTTATTGATCTTAATTCTATTGGAGCAATCGTAACAAAATCATTAAGCCTGAAACCGCGAAAAGGTAATCCACCGCAGAGGATTGTGGAAACTCCAGCAGGTATGCTTAATTCAATCGGTTTAGCAAATGTTGGAGTGGAAGAATTTATAAAAACTAAAATCCCTTTTCTACAAAATTATAATGTACCAATTGTTTGCAACATTGCTGCAAGTACTATTGATGAATATGCCGAATGTGTGAATCTTTTAACTGATGAAAATGCAATTAAGGCGTTTGAGATAAATGTATCCTGCCCCAATGTTAAGGAAGGGGGACTTCAATTCGGAAATGATATTGCAGCTGTCGGAAAAGTAACTGCAAAAGTTCGAGCAGCAACAAATAAACCAATAATCATAAAACTTTCACCAAATGTTTCATACATTGCCGAGTTTGCTAAAGTTGTTAAACAGGAAGGTGGTGACGCAGTTTCCGCAATCAATACACTTGTAGGAACTTCATTTAATATATTTACTCGTAAACCAAAAATCTTTTCTGTAACGGGCGGGCTTTCAGGTCCAGCGATTAAACCTGTTGCGCTGGCTAAAGTATTGGAAATAAAAAGAAATGTCGAAATTCCTATAATCGGAATTGGCGGAATAATGAACTGGCAGGATGTGGTAGAATTTATGATTGCCGGTGCTTCGGCTATTCAAATAGGGACTTTAAATTTTATAAATCCCTCTGCTGCTTCAGAAATTTTATTGTCGCTTGAAGATTTTTGTATTAAACAAAACTTCAACAAATTATCTGACTTAACGGGATCCTTTATAATATAACTTCTATGAATATAAAAGAAACATTAGATAAGCTTTTCGCACTGCATACTTTTGGAGTTAAACTTGGTTTAGAAAATATAGTATCATTTCTGAACGAGATTGGGAATCCTCAATCGGGATTAAAAACTATACATATTGCAGGATCAAACGGGAAAGGCAGTACTGCGTCCTTTATTGCCAGTTCCTTAATGGAAGCTGGTTACAAGGTTGGTTTATATACTTCTCCTCATTTCGTTCGATTTAATGAACGGATCAGAATTAATGGTAAAGAAATCACAGATGAAGCTGTGGCTGAGTTTTATGCAAAACATGAGAAAATAATACTTGATAAATCTCTCACTTTTTTTGAAGTGACTACTGCAATGGCATTCCAGTATTTTAAAAACCAAAAAGTAGATTATGCTGTTATCGAAACAGGATTGGGCGGAAGGCTTGATGCAACAAATGTTTTAAGCCCTTTAGCAATTGTGATAACTTCCATCAGCCAGGAACACACGAACATTCTTGGAAATTCACTCAGTGAAATCGCATTTGAAAAAGCCGGAATAATTAAAAATAAATCCAAAGTTTTCATTGGCAAACTGCCTGAAGAAGCTGCAGCAGTTATTGAAAAAAAATGCAGCGAAACTGACAGCGAACTATTTGCAATTGATGAATATACGAACTTCAGCGGGGGAGTTATTGAACTTTATACAGAAGAGATCGAACTTGATGATTGGACTATGCCTTTAAAAGGTGATTATCAAAAATATAACGCTGCTCTTGCAGGATTGGTAATCGCAAAAATTTTTAACATTGATAACCAGCGCATTATCTTACAGGGAATTAGAAACGTAATTAAAAATACAAATTTGCAAGGCAGATATGAATATTTTTCAACTAATCCTTTAGTTATTTTTGATTCAGCACATAACCCGGAAGGGGTTGAAAATTTTTTATCCGAGTTTAAAAAAGAAGCATCAGCAGTAAAGGGTAATAAAATTTTAATTTTTGCTGCCATGAGGGATAAAGCAGTTGACAAAATGCTGTTGATGCTTAATCAGCAATTCGATGATATTAGAATTACTACAGTAAACTATGAACGTGCCTTGTCTATAAAAGAATTACATCATATAGCAATTAATCAAAAAATAAATGTAAATTTAGAGCAACAACCTGTGAAATTTATTAATGATTTTATTCGATTTAATAAAAACGATTGCCTTGTAGTGCTAGGCAGTATGTATTTATTGGGTGAAATAAAATCTAACTTAATTAAATAAAAGCACTTGACATTATTTTTAATTAGCATTAAGTTTGAGGCGTATCTTATTACATTCATGAAATAAGAACGAACCGGGTGCAAAATTCCCCTAAACATTTCCGGATAATTTTTGAAAACCAATATTTTTTTTAAAATCTATTTTCTATAATCTTTTTCATTTCCACTAACAAATTTAATGGGATTCTATCATGCCTATGGACATTTCCGAGCTTAAGTCGAAGAAAATCGTTGAATTAAATGAACTTGCAAAACAGCTTGAAATTGCAGGATACAGCGACTTACGTAAACAAGAACTAATTTTCAAAATATTAGAGGCACAGTCTTCTAAGGACGGGTTAACATTTTCAAAAGGTGTGCTCGAGGTATTGACTGATCAATACGGCTTCCTTCGCTCTTCAGATTACAATTACCTGCCATCACCGGATGATATTTATGTTTCACCCTCCCAGATAAAAAAGTTTAATCTAAGAACAGGCGATTTTGTTAGCGGACAGGTTAGACCTCCAAAGGATGGTGAAAGATTTTTTGCTCTGCTTCGGGTTGAGGCAGTAAATAACTTAGATCCTGCTGCAATCAGAGATCGTACTCTATTTGATAATTTAGTTCCTGTTTATCCCACAAAAAAAATATCACTCGAAACTGCTCCCGGCGAGTATTCTATGCGCATAATGGATATTCTTGCCCCAATTGGAAAAGGGCAGCGTGGTTTAATCGTATCCCCACCCAAAAGCGGTAAAACAGTATTGCTTCAAAAAATTGCAAATTCAATAACAAGAAATCATCCTGAAATTAAACTTATAATTCTTCTGATAGATGAGAGACCCGAAGAAGTAACTGATATGGAGCGCACTGTTAAAGCTGAAGTTATTAGTTCTACTTTTGATGAACCTGCTGAGCGTCATGTACAGGTAGCCGATATGGTTATTGAAAAAGCAAAGCGGCTTGTCGAAGCCAAAGAGGATGTAGTAATTCTTCTTGACAGCATTACAAGATTAGCTCGTGCACATAACATCGTCGTTCCTCACAGCGGAAGAATTCTTTCCGGTGGTGTTGATTCAAATGCACTGCAAAAACCAAAAAGATTTTTTGGCGCTGCTCGTAATACAGAGGATGGCGGCAGCCTGACCATCATTGCTACTGCGCTGATTGATACCGGCAGCAGAATGGATGATGTTATCTTTGAAGAATTCAAAGGTACTGGTAATATGGAACTGGTACTTAATCGTGATCTTAGCGATAGAAGAATCTTTCCTGCCCTCGATGTTAATCGCTCAGGTACAAGAAGAGAAGACCTCTTGTTGAAAGAAGATGATCTACAAAAAATGTGGATACTTCGAAAAATCATTAGTGATTTTTCTCCTGTTGAAGCTATGGAATTTCTTCTTGATAAAATGCGCGGCACGAAGAACAATAAAGAGTTTTTGAATAATATGAATAGTTAATTTCTTGTCCTTTTATTTTGGGCTTTTCAAATGATTGAATGAAATTTAGATTCAACTTTTGAAAAGCCTTTTTATTTTTAAAGCTGTTTTATTTGTGTTAATATATTGGAAAGACTCCATGCGTAATAAATTTTTTTATTTAGTATTTATACTTTACAGTTTCTCATTAATTTACTCGCAGCCACGTGAAATTCCTTTCTTTACTGAAAGTATTCTTGTTCCCGTTGATTCAGGTGTCTCAATAAGTTATTGTTTTAGAATTCCGTACAGTTCACTCGTATTCGAAAAGGATTATGATAATTATTATGCAGAATATCAAATCAATATTGAATTATTTGATGATGACTCCGTATTTGTTGCGCGGCAAATAAAACATAAAAAAATTCATACTAAGGATTTTAACGAATCAATTGATAATAAAACTTTCGATCAAGATGTAATTTATCTTTTTAGTGCAAAGAAAAATTTTAAGATGAGAGCAATATTGACGGACGTAAATTCTAAGCGGGAGTATTTGCTAAAGGCAGGTGAATTAAATCAAAAAGTAATCGCTCAGAACAATTTTATCAGACCCCTCATTATAAATTCAAAAAAAATTATTTGTGATGGGAAGGTGGTATTTCAGTTATCCAACTTCAATGGATTTATTCCTTTTAACCAGGAAACTTATTCTCTTTTAATCCCTTTAAAAGATACTTCGATCAGTCAAATCAATTATGTGGCGTTAAATAATAGAGATACCGTAATGATTTCGAGTACGAATGCTTTCGTATTCAGTTCGTTAAACCTGATTGAATGTGATAATCAAATCATCCTGAATAATTCAAATGAGAAAAGTATTAAATGTTTTATCATTAATGACATATCATCAAAGTTATTCGAGGGTGATGTCGTATTCAAAATCAATTTTAATAAGGATCAGAAAACAACAGAAGATTTCATTTTCAAATCATTGTGGATCAACAAACCAATTTCGCTGACAGATCCTGAAGAAGCTATTTCCTATCTGAAAATTATAGAAAAGGAGGTGGTTGTTAAAGCACTCCTTTCCAATGATGAAAAAGATTACTTTAATGCGTTGAACAATTATTGGGCGAAATATGATCCTTCACCGAATACAAGCTACAACGAACTTATGGCTGAGTTCTATTTAAGAGTAGATTATGCCAATTTGAATTTTAGACCAATCTCCGGCAAAAGCGGCGTGAATACAGATCGAGGGAAAGTATTTGTTAAATTTGGACAACCGGCTAAAATTGATAGAATATCAAACGATGATGGCTACATTATAGAAAAATGGTATTATGAAGATCCAAACAATATTTTTTCGTTTATTGATAAAACAGGAACCGGTGATTTTCAATTGCTGATTGAAGAATGAAAAAATTTATTTTTACCTGCGGTGATATAAATGGCATTGGTCCTGAAATAGTTATTAAAACTTTAAACAAAATTTATAAACAAAGTGATTCAACTTTCAGTTTTATCTGTCCCAAAAATGTTTTTGAGTTTTACTCCAAAATTACACCTCCTCAATTCGACTATTACTATTCAGAAGAAATACAAACTCACAGCAAAAAATCTGTCAGAATAATCAACGCAGATAATTCAAAAATGACTTTGGGAAAGCCGACAAAAGCTTCCGGGATAATTTCTTTTACTGCAGTAACAACTGCTGCAAAAGCTTGCATCAATAAAGAATTTGATGCTATGATTACTGCCCCAATTTCAAAAGAGAGCTTTAACAAAGCTGGAATCAATTTTCCCGGTCATACAGAATTGCTGGCAGAGTTGACAGGCAGTAAAAATTATGTAATGATGTTTATATCTAAAAACTTGAAAGCCGCATTACTCACAATTCATATCCCGCTATCAAAAGTTTCAACTTTAGTTACAAAAAAAATACTTCTTGCTAAACTCCAAACAATTGTTAAAACACTAAAAAATGATTTCAAAATAACCACCCCCAAAATTGCAATACTCGGATTGAACCCGCACGCTGGTGAGAATGGTGTGCTTGGCGACGAAGAGCAAAAAATTATTAAGCCATTTATTGCTCAATCATCATTAAAAAAATATTTAACCGGACCTTTCTCCGCTGATGCTTTCTTTGCAAATCATCTTTACAGGAATTATGATTTAACTTTCGCGATGTATCATGATCAGGCTTTAATACCATTTAAGATGATGAACTTCAACGAGGGGGTTAATTACACCGCAGGGCTTCCTATCATACGAACTTCGCCGGACCATGGAACTGCATTTAATATTGCCGGCAAAAACATAGCTGACGAAAACAGTATGCTTCAGGCTTTCCATTATGCTAAAAAGATATTAGTAAATCGCTTGTCCAATGATTGAAAAAAATATTTCCAAGCCTTACGATAATCTTGCCGTAGTTTACAACAGAATTATGCGTAAAGTTAATTACGAAAAATGGGCGGAGTATATCTGGACAATCGCTGCGGCAAATATTGATGGGGATATCACAGCTCTTGAACTTGGCAGCGGAACTTGCAGCTTCGCAAATATTTTAAAAAGGAATGTAAAATCAATTATAGCTTCTGATATTTCAGCAAGTATGCTTCTTCAATCAAAAGATAAGAAACTAAAAAGAATTTGTTTCGATATGACGGCTATCCCGATAAAGAAAAAATTCAATCTGGTTGTTTCGTTATTCGATAGCGTAAATTATCTTACATCAAAAAAGAAAATCTATAAAATGTTAAAGGAGGTAGAAAATATTTTAGACGACGATGGAATTTTTTCTTTCGATGTAAGCCTTGAAAAAAATAGCTATAAGTTTATTAAATATTCAAATCACAGCGGAAAGGTTAAGGATTTAGAATACATTCATCAGACAAGCTTCAACCCTAAAAGCAGAATTCATAAAAATATTTTCACTATTAAACTAAAAGACGGCAGACAAATTATTGAGACTCACAGGCAAAAAATCTATCCTTTTAATTTTTATTTTGAAGTAATAGATAAAACAAATTTATATGTAGCCGGGTGTTTCCGCGCATTCACATTTACAAAAGGAAATGCGAATTTAGACCGGCTGCAATTTATTCTAAAAAAAAGGAGAAATGATGCTCTCGCTTACTGATATAGTTTTTAGATATGGTAACCATCATCTTTTTGATGATTTGAATCTGGAAGTTATTCCCGGTGAGTTTTGTTTTTTGATCGGAAAAAGCGGAGCGGGGAAGAGCACTCTTATGCAGATGATTTACATGAATATTTTTCCAGATTCAGGTATTGTTCGTGTCGGTGAATACGATTCTAAAACCATAAAACCTAAAATGCTTCCATTGCTTCGCAGAAAATTAGGGATTGTGTTTCAGGATTTTAAACTATTAAAAGATAGAAATATCTACGATAATCTTTCATTTGTACTTGAAGTCTTAAATACACCTCGCAGCGAGATAACAAGAAAAGTGACAAACGCACTTGCTGATGTTGGACTTTCTCATCGCCGCAGTAGTAAGCCGAATGAACTTTCAGGAGGGGAGCAGCAGCGTGTAGCAATTGCACGGGCGATTCTTAATGAACCAATGCTTATACTTGCCGATGAACCTACAGGCAATCTTGATCCTGAAACTTCTTCCGAAATTCTTGATATACTTATGAAAATAAATGCACGGGGAACTGCAATTTTGTTCGCGACTCACAATTACGATATTGTAAAAAAAGTAAATTCAAAAATTTACAAACTTGAAAACGGCAAAGCTTTCAAAGCTGTCATCAAACAAAAAGCTGAAGCCGAGTAATTATTTTTTTCTGCTCATCAACGCTGCTACAATTGAATCATTTACCAATTGAACAGAACCAATTCCGTTAATCGTTAGGACTTTATTCTGCTTTTGATAGTGATCAAAAACAGGTTTGGTGGAAGAATTAAAAACAGCAATTCTGTTTCGGATAACCTCTTCCAGATCATCTTCCCTCTGATAAAAACTGTTTTCAGCATTGCAGATGGGGCAGTTTGAAATTCCTTTTATTTCCTGCAATGTAAAAATTGTTTGACACGATTTGCATGCTCTTCTGTTTGTCAGTCTTTTAACAATTTCATTTTCATCTGCAGTTAGATACAACAGAACAGCGTTGGAAATATTCATTTCGCTTAAAAGATTATCAAATGCTGCTGCCTGTTTAACGGTACGAGGGAATCCGTCAAGTATAAATCCATTTTGACAAAAGTCCTGTTGAAAAGTATCCTTTATTAATCCTATCATTAAATCATCGGGAACAAGTTCACCTTTGCTCATTATTGATTGAGCTTTCAGACCAAGTTCTGTTTTATCTTTTACCGCCTTTCTTAAAATATCACCAGTGGAAATATGAGGTATGTTCAAATTTGAGGAAAGGATTTTTGCCTGCGTTCCTTTGCCTACGCCGGGGAGTCCAAATAAAATTATTCTCATGTTAGTTCCGGATTTTGTGAATAAATTTTAGTGATTAGTTTTTTGTGAACGCTTTTTTTTGAAAAACTTTGTCAGTAATAAATTGCTTTCTTCTGAATAAACACCCGAATAAACAGAAATTTTATGATTCATTTTATTTTCTTCGGCAATATTGTAAATTGAACCACAAGCTCCAAATTTTGGATCGAATGAAGCGAAATAAATTGAGTTTATTCTTGCCGAAAGGAGCGCACCGGTACACATAATACATGGCTCAAGGGTGACAAATATATCGCATTCATTCAACCGCCAATTGGAAAGATGATTTGCAGCTGCAGTAACTGCAATCATTTCAGCGTGTGCGGTTGGGTCGTTAAGTTTTTCTATTTGATTATAACCCCTCCCGATTATTCTCCCGTCTTTTACAACAACTGCGCCGACAGGAACTTCATCATCTTCGAATGCTTTTTCGGCTTCCTGAAGTGCTGCATACATAAACCGATATTTATCTTCGGAGAAAAGCAATGTAATCATCCATCAAAATGTACGAGCCTGTTTTTAAAAATTGTACATTGTACATTTTAAATTGTTAATTAAACTTGTACGCCCGGAAGGATTCGAACCCTCAACCCTTTGATCCGAAGTCAAATGCTCTATCCAGTTGAGCTACGGGCGCATCATTTTTAAGAACGATAAAATAGATTCTATCAAAAATCTTGAACATCATTAACTTGCCCCGCAAAGCGGGGTCGAGCTGCGGGCGCATTGTTAAGTTCGCAATAGGGCTCATTCCATCGAAAAGGAATAAATAGATTTCAAATAATAACCGTTTTAACGGTTTGCATATTTATCTGATCAACTCACAACAAGTTATAAAATATTTACACTTGAATTTACAATTTTGAATCAAGAAATTATAGAAGAATTTTATTCCATCTTTCGTGAAAATTACTGTAATTAGTGAAGGAAATTTTTCTTTTTTCTAAACGAACTAACTTCGATATGCTAAAGGAATATTTTTGAATACTGATTTGCTGCTTAAAATAGAGTCTTCAAGGCTATCTCTGCATCCGGAGTTAAGCAGAAACACCTCTGCCCGGCACAAAGTGTTTGCTCTTCAAAATTTTATTGAACTTTTATTTTCATCAAATAATCCGCTGCTCATCGAAGGTTACCTCCCCGAATTTATAGAGCCTTATAAAAAACTACTTGATTTATTCTCTCCCGAAGGAATTGACATAAAACTTTCAGATTCAATAATCAGGCAAGTAAAATCAATTCTCCAAATTGAATCATTAAAAAATATCACCGGTGATTTAGAAAATTCTCTTCATTCAATTCAAGAAAAAACTTTAATTATAAAAAATGCTCTCGATGGAATTGAAAGTGATGACAGCACTCGTAAGCGATTCATCTTTCCTCTGCTTTCAAAAAGTACCAATGATGATAAAACTGTTGAAGGTTATTTAGACACAATCACAGCTCATCTTAAACCTGTGAACACCCTACAAAAGTTTTTTACCATTCCAGATGAAATTGAAAAAGACGAACTTTTAATTAAACAGCTTCACCATTCCTGGCAGGCGGCAAAAAGTTTTGTTCAGGAAAAAGTTAAAAAGGATAATCAGAATTTTGAAGTTTTCATTCACTTTAATGGAAGCTATGGAGTTTACCGCGGAAGTTCACTTGGAGTGGTTTTAACTTTATGTTTTATCGAAGGACTTCTGAAGTTTTATAACTCCAATACAGTTGCACGAACTGCGAGCAGTATTGTTTTTACCGGCTCAATGGATGGGGAGGGAAGGATAAACTCTGTTTCTACAGAAATAATAAAAGCAAAAACTGCTGCCGTATTTTACTCACGCGCAAAAATGTTTGTCGTTCCTTTTGATGATTATCCAGCCGCAAAGCAAATGCTTGATGAGCTAAAATCAAGTTATCCCAAACGAAACTTAGAACTTACACCCGTAACAAATCTTGATGACATACTAAACCGAAGAAACATAGTAGAAATTAAAAAACTAACTCCCGTTCAGCGCGGCAGGCGATTTGTAATACAAAACTGGGCAGGCATTCTTACAGCGATATTACTAACGATGGTTCTCACTTATTTTCTTGCTTTAGATTTTGATGATAACCCGGCAACTTATAGTGCAGATGGAAGAACTCTTTACATTAAAAATAAAAATGGAAAAGTTTTGTGGAAAAAAGCAATTAATTTTAATGATTATGGAAAAACTGACCAACGAGAATCAACAATTAATGTGCGAATATTAGATATAGATGGAGATGGAAAGAATGAAGTTCTGTTACAAAATGAATTCAACCAGGCAACAAATTATATAGATAATGATACATTAAGATGTTATGATGAAGAAGGAAAAGTAATTTGGAGATATGCCTTGAATGATCTGGTCGCTTCTAAAAGGGAAATAATAGATAACCGATATGGAGTAAATATATTAGATACACTCACTTTATATGGAATCAAATGTCTTTTTTTGTGGTCGGCAAACATTCATTCATTTAGTTCAGCGATTTATAATATTGACTTAAAAACTGGACAAAGATTACCCGGCACTTTATGGTGCTCCGGACACGTGGTGGATGCTTTGTTGAAGGACATTAACAATGATGGTAAAAAAGATATAGTTGCAATCGGTTACGATAACGGTTATGAAGATGGAGTATTGTTCGGATATGAAATTGACACTTTAACAAAAGTACGTTTTACCACTGATAGTTATCTTATAAGAAATTATCCAGTGGCTGAACTAATCACTTACTTGCGTTTTCCTAAATTAGATTATGATAATTATTATGAACATAGATCGACTGCGTTGGTAGGCAATACTTTGAAGTATGATGATCAAACCAAACATTTTGTTTTTGGAGCCGATAATGATAATGAGATGGGACGTGGAGTTGTTGAATACTGGGTTGATGATAATTTTATAGTTGATGATGTAGTAATTACAAGCAACTTCCGAGTCAGACGAGATACTCTCGTTGCACATGGAAAATTGAAACCGCCTTACACAGACACAGAAGCTTATAAGGAAGTTATTAAAAGCAATATACTTTATTATAGAAACGGCAGGTGGGTGAAGAGGGAGGAGATGGAGTAAAAGTAAACTGACTTTGTTTTATTATCTTACTACACTTCATCGTGAGTGCCAATTGAGATAAGTATTATTACATCGGAACCATTTGTATCTTTTTCAATGGCAAAAATAATTCTGCAATCATACCCGCAACTGCAAGCCATTGCCCCAAGTAATTTACCTGAAAGCTTATGTGTTTGCAATTTTTTATCGTAAATATCTTTTTCTAAAAGTTTAATTCTATCATCAATTCTTTCCTGTAAGAAAGCAAAACGCTTTACAAATTTTTTATAGGCTTTTATAACAGAGGGACTAAGAACAATTCTATTCATCTTTCTCCAAAGCATGATGCAATTTAGATATAGTTTGATCAGCAGTTATTGTATTTAAGCTGCCTGAATTATAGAGTGATTTAGCTTCCCTTATTTCTAAAGCTATTTCGTCCCGTTTTTCTTCTATAATGCGCTTATAAAGTAAATCAACTAAAATTTGTCTATCATAAGACGATAACTGCATGACTTCATCGAGCACAGAGTCCAAAGTAATCATACTAAATTTCCTTTTTTATTTATGATTAAATTAAAAAATCAGTTTATTAAATAAAATACAAAATCACCCCATCTCCCAAAAATAGATTTTCATAAAAAAGGCAAGTGGGTAAAGTGAGAAGAGTTGGAATAAAAAATAATCCCCTCCTCATTGAGGAGGGGAAACCGATTTATCGGAATGGATGGGGCTTACTTCATTAGGATCATCTTACGCGTTTCAATAAAGTTACCCGCAGTAATTCTGTAAATGTACATACCGCTGGCTAGATTGCTGCCATCAAAATCTACTGTGTAATATCCTGGTTCTTTTTCTTCGTTTACTAAACTTGCTACTTCTTTTCCTAAAATATCATAAACTTTCAGAATAACTTCTGATCTATCAGGAATTGAATATCTAATTTTTGTTGTCGGATTAAAAGGGTTAGGATAATTATTAGAAAGTTGAAATTCCTTTACTGAAGAAAATAAATCCTCCCTTACTTCAGTAATTAAATTAAACAAGTCTAAAATTTCTAAATTAGTTAAAGCTCTATTAAAAATTCTTATATCATCTATAATTCCTTTAAAATAACGTGCTAAAGAACCTGATTGTACGCCAATTTGTAAATTATTGGATGCTATTATGCTTCCCGAGCTTCCCACATCATTTGAATTCGAGAGTACCCCATCCAAATAAATTTTCCACAATGTACCTTCACGCTGACCGACTAAAAAATGCCAAGCATAATCTATTTCCTGTGTGGATCCACTCGAACGATAATTTCCAGAATGATCCCTCCCATCAAAGCTAACGCTTGTATCTGAAGGAAAATTAATTAACCAGCCACCATCATCTCCTCCATATTTACTAATAACTACAGGTGCAAAATCTATTTGGACTTCGCTTTTAATCCAAGCAGTTATTGTAATATCATTCATTATCTGTAAAGATAGACCATTACCACAATCAATATAATCGTTGATGCCGTCGAAACTATAAGAATTATTAATATTCCCGAAACGATCCTCAGCTGGTGTTGGGCCATTTAAGATTCCATCATTTCCATTTCCACTCTCATCATTTGCATTTCCATTAAATGGATAATACGCAACTAAACCTTGATTTAAGTTTTCATTGTACAAGTCTAAAATTTCTAAATTAGTCAAAGCTCTATTAAAAATTCTTATATCATCTATAATTCCTTTAAAATAACGTGCTA
>DAOLIQ010000031.1:30871-32240 GCA_035328465.1 Ignavibacteriaceae bacterium
CATTTCCACTCTCATCATTTGCATTTCCATTAAATGGATAATACGCAACTAAACCATCCAATGGAATTTGGCCAAAACTGATAATTGAAAAAAGAATTAGAGAATGAAGTAAAATCATCTTTCTCATAAGTACTCCTTTAAAAAATGTTTAAGAAATAATTTTTAATTACAATTAATTCTATATCCATAATTCTTCCCCTTTCGGAAAAAAAAGTTAAAATTTATTAAAAATATTTTTTGTTGGGTTTTTAGCTTGTTTTGTGTTGGTATATGTATTGCCCACTCTCGAAAGTGAAAGGTTGAGTAGAAAGGATTTTTTATACACTTTTTTTTAATTCCTCTGCCAATATTGCCAAGCATAAAACAACTGTTAATACCGTAACTTCGTTTTTAGCGTGTTTTAGTTACAAACAGCTATTGCTCACCTATTGCTTACCTATTATACTCCTATTGGCTTTTAATTATACTCCATTATTAACGTTGGAATTTTTACGCCAAATTGTCGTAGGACAGTGCGTACAATTCGGTAAAGGCTCTAATGAGTACAAAGACTCGTTGGGGTATTGAGGAAATTGTCTTGTCAATCAAACTCTTCCCAAACCCCTCTCTTGCCAAGAGAGGGGCAGGGGTGAGTTAAATGATCTTTCTTTATTAGTTGGCTCACCTTGCGCAAGTAAAAACAAGTAATGAATGTCCTTGCACTTTCACTTTTAATTCGATATTTTAAATTCAAACAAAAGGAATGAAAATGGATAATTTATTAAATCGAATTACTTTTAATACTGCGCAGTGTGGAGGAAGACCCTGTATAAGAGGAATGAGAATAAGAGTTACAGATATTCTTCAACTTTATTCAGCCGGTTTGACTGCCGAACAAATTCTTGAAGAAATGCCTGATCTTGTATTGGATGACTTAAAAGCTGCCTTAATTTACGCAAGTAAAAAACTTGACTACCCCGTAGTGGCTGCATGATACTTTGGCTTGATGCGCAGATTTCTCCTTTTCTTACAAATTGGATTGAAAAGGAAATTAATATCCAAACCAAAGCTGTGTGAGACTTGGGGTTGAGGGATGCGACTGGCAACTATATATTTGAACAAGCAAGAATTGCAAATGCAATTGTAATGACTAAAGATATTGACTTCAAAATTTTACAAGATAATCTCGGTACTCCGCCAAAAATAATTTGGCTGACTTGCGGAAATACATCCAATAAAAAATTGAAAGAAATCTTATCCGCTAATCTCATCAAATCATTAAAAATCTTAGAATCTTCTGATGTTATTGTCGAGATTAACGGAGATGATTAATTCTATGAAAAACACTTTCACTCTACTCGGAATAATTCAAGCGATATGCGATGATCGG
>DAOLIQ010000032.1:0-31863 GCA_035328465.1 Ignavibacteriaceae bacterium
AACTCTTTGGTTCGGTGGTAGTACCAAAACCGGGAATGAAACCAACTACCTGCCATTCCGATTGACCTTTGACGTTTGACGTTTCACTCCTCTGCAATTCATACCCGCTGTTATTAGTCTCCGTAGCAGTTTGCCAGTTGAGTGAAACAGAGTTTTGCTGTGCTGTTGCATTGAAGGCTGTTAGTTCAACGGGGACAATATGCTCAACAATATGAATCGGAGTGTTATCACTAAAATTCCATTTGTCAAACGAATTAGGAATTCCATCATCATTCACACTGTTGCCAACTGCATACAGTGTATCAAATCCTAATGTCATGGGGGCGGTATAATTGAAATCCCAATAAACTGTATCGTTCACAAATGCTTTTGGCTGCGTATGGGTTAACTCATCATTTAGAATCCATACTGATCCGTCAACGGGTGCGAGATCTCCAAACATTGCGGCAACGTCAAAACCGCCTTCGACTGCAGCACCGCCGGAAATATAAATTCTAAAAATTTCACTTTGACCGGCTTCAACGGAATCGGGACCTTCGAACCAAACACTAACTGTTGGTTCGGGAGAAAAATTATGGCAAGCACAACCTGCACCGCCTGTTAACTTTGTAACGCCGGTTATGCCTGTTGGATATGGGGCTCCTCCTATTACCAGAAGGGAAAAAAAGATAACGATCAGTAAAATATTTATTTTCATTAAGCTCCTTTTAAAAAAAGAGGGAAGCAATGTGCATCCCTCGTTAATGAATTATTTAGTTGACCTAAAATTATTTTAGCAATGTCATTTTTCTTGAAGCAGAATAGACACTGCCGTTTATTCCAGTAGCTTCCAATACATAAACATAAACGCCGCTTGAAAGATTTTCGGCGTTGAAGTTTACTTCATTTATTCCAGCAGAAAAATCTGTGTTTGTAACTTCAGAAACCATTTGTCCTAAAAGATTATAAACGGAAATTTTTACTCTGCTGTTTTCAGGTAAAGTAAATTTAATTGAAGTGGTTGGATTGAACGGATTAGGAAAATTCTGTGCAAGCTCAAATAAACTTGGGACACCGGCATCAACTTCAACGATATCGGAATATTCAAACTTGCCGTCAAAATCTATTTGGCGAAGTCTGAAATATTGTTTGCCGGTAAAAGATTTTTCAATCGAATATGAATATGAATGAACCTCGGTTGAAGTGCCAAATCCGGGAACATAACCGATCTTTGAAAACTCAACACCATCCTTGCTTTGTTCAATTTCAAATCCTTGATTATTAACTTCAGTAGCAGTTGTCCAGTTCAATTTAATATTATCATTAATGACAGAAGCAGAAAATGAACTCAGCTCAACCGGAATGAATGAAGGCGAAAATAATTTATACAGTCCATCACCCTGGGCAGCGAAAACCGTAGAAGTATCAGCAATGTAAATCTGGTAATTACCAAAACTAATGGAGGTGGTAAACCAAGAAGCACCGTTATCTTTGCTGATATAAGCACCGCCGCAGGAATAACAAGCACTGATGATATAGCTTCGAAGTTGAGGAGCAACGTGCACGCCCCACATATTATTTCCGTTGAAGAATGGAATTGATGTCCAACTCTGTCCATAGTTAGTTGATTCTAAAAAGCCGCCGCCACCTGACCACTTGGTAGCCCATGCTGTACCCGAGCCGCTTAAATCAACAGCAATTGTAGGAATTTCACCGGAAGTATTAAAAACATTTGTCCACGTCAAACCGTAATCAGTGCTGCGAAAAATTCCTGTACCGTTATCACCGAGAAGAATAATACTTGTATCAGGGAATACTTCAATATCGCAGGGGGTGGAAGTTCCAACAGAAGTTGAGATGGTTGACCAAGATGCACCAAAGTCAGTTGAGCGAATGAAGTTGCTGTTGCTCATTGTGTAAATGGTATCGGGATGTGAAGGGTCGGGTGTCATCGGAATTCCAAAGAAAGAAAAGTTTAATCCATCAAGAACTATATTCCAGCTTGCACCATAATCTGTAGTTTTAAGTATTTTATCACTTGAAGCCTCAATAGCGACAAGCATCGTGCCGGGGATTCGATCATTCAAAATAATATTTTTAATTTCGGTTGCGCCTGGAACGTTTATTCCCATTTGAGTAAATGTTTCACCGCGGTCGGTACTTCTGTAAATTTTATTGTCCGATCCAAAATAGACATTATTGAAATTAGCTGACTCTACATCAATAGGTCCTCCGAGGCTTGTACCTGATCGCTTAAGCTGCCAGGTGTAAGGCTGGGAAAAAACTATTGCTGAGGTGAGCAATACAAAACACAAAGTAAAAAAGGTTTTCATTAAGACATTCCTTTAAATTATGAGGATTTAATAAATGATGATTAGATATTGGGTTTAACATAATTATTTATTGGCTAAATGAAAAATAATATTAAGCTCTAATTAAATTTTATCGGTTTCAAATTTTAAATATTGATAGACAAGAAAATTGCTTTAAATGAATTTGGTTTGATAAAAGAAAAATCTCTAAGTTTATTTCCAAAAAAATATTATTTACTAATCTATCAGAATATGAATCTTCACACACTTGTTTTTGCTGCACATCCCGATGATGCCGAACTCTCAATGGGTGGAACTATCGCCAAGCTAACGTTTTCAAATCTTAAAGTTGGAATAATTGATCTCACAAGAGGGGAATTAGGAACACGTGGAACTCCGGAAACTCGTCAGAAAGAAGCATTCCAGGCTGCGATAATTCTTAAGTCTGCTTTGAGGGAAAATCTTTTAATGCCTGACGGAAACATCCAGCGCAAAAAAGAAAACCTGATGAAAGTAATAATGGCGATCAGGAAGTATAGACCAAAAATTATTTTTGCTCCTTACTTCAACGACCGGCATCCCGATCATATTGATGCAAGTAAACTTGTTAAAGAAGCGATGTTCGCCTCCGGCTTAGCGAAGATTAAAACATTTGATAAAGAAGTTCCTCAGGAAGCCTATAGACCGTTAAAATTATTTTATTATATGCAGACTTATACTTTCGAACCGAGTTTTATTGTTGATATCAGTTCGACTTTTGAAACTAAGATGAAAGCCGTAAAAAGCTATTCATCACAATTTCATGATGCTAAAAGCAAGGAACCAGAAACATTTATTAGCGAACCTGAATTTTTAGATTATGTAGAAGCGAGGGGAAAGTTTTATGGATTTCAAATCGGCAAGCATTACGGCGAACCGTTCTTTTGTGAAGAAAAAATTGAATTGGACTTAGTAAATTTATTGCGCTGATGGCAATACAATAATTATTTCTGTTCTTTCTCCATAAATACTATTTATTAAAAATTGACCACCGTACATTTCGGTTAGCTTTTTTGAAATAATCAAACCCAACCCCGCCCCTTGCTGTTCATAATTGTCTCTTTCAAATTGAATATATGCACCCACTTGCGAAATTTGCTCGGCGGTAAATCCTCTTCCGTTATCCGAAATTATTAGGTAATATTTATTGTTGTCATTATAGCCATTCACAACAACCTTACTGCCGGCTAATGAAAATTTAAAAGCATTATCAATTAATTCTTCGATGATTAGTGAAAGGTCATTCGGCGAAATCGCCACATTTGATTTTTCCATTTTTATTGTAATATCTGTCGCACGGTTATATTGTTCAGCAGTTTTTTCAACTATGCTTTTAATTAATGATATGCTGAGAGGAACAAAAGCAGAATTTAATTTTTCGGAATCTTTAGATAATATCTCAAGTTTTGTGTAAGTGATAAAATTTCTTATTAAATGATTTAACCTTAAACCTGCTTGATAAATGGATTTTGCAAATTCAAAATTTTCATGTTCATCGGGGCTGGTAAATCTATCCATCATTATTTGTGAGTAGCCTATAATAGAAACAAGCGGAGTGCGAAGTTCATGCGGAAGTGCTTTTGCAATGCTGCTTCTTATCTGCTCGATTTTTTGTTGACTGACTTCGTTTCTACTTAACCTTGATTTTATTGAGGCGATCAGTTCGTCCGGTAGAAAAGGTTTTGCAATATAGTCATCAGCTCCAAGATTCATTCCGGCTCGCACATCTTTACTGTCGGCGAGCGCACTTAAAAATATTACAGGAATTGAGGCGGTAATATTATCTTTTCTTACTTCCTGCAAAACTTTATAACCGTTCAAACCGGGCATTTTAATATCACAAAGAATTAGGTCGGGTAAATATTTTTTTGCCGCTGCTATCCCTGCCCTTCCATTCTCAGCTTGATAGCACTCAAATTCCTCTTCCGTTAATAGTTCTACGATTGACTCCCTAATTAATTTTTCGTCTTCAACAATTAAAATTTTCTGCATAAAAACTTTTTCTATATTTTAAATGAAATGAAAAAAGTGAACAGATTTTCAAAAGCAATTTATTTCTTGTATTGAATATAAAATATTTTTTAGTTCTATTTCAAAAGAGATTCTTTACTAAAAATGCTGTCAGGAAAAGCTAAATCAAACTCGATCTTCGACAGTTTTAATTCTTCACTAAAATTTCCCAACTCAGTTTTAATCTTGTTTGGAAAGGGAATGCCATCGTAAAGTTTGTAATCGGAGTATTGAGTTTTTGTTTCAACTATTAATACTCCGTCCGTTTGGCTTTGAACTATTCTGTCAATGAGGTAAGTCTTCGCATCAAGATAAATATTTGCTTCATCCCCATTAGGTTTTGTGCATTTAATTCGATAAAAATCTTTTTTGTTTATTTTTTCTTTTCCAATTAATTCTAAATTATGCTGCTTTTCTTTATAGCAGAAAAAATATCCATCAAGATCAGCTTTAAAAATCAGTTGATCTTTTTCATAAGGACTTACCTCTTTGAGGTTTTTGGAATTCAAATCATATTGCCAAACATCTTTATCCTTAACCAAAGTAATCAGATTTTGTTCAACAGTATACTTTTCAATTCGCATCAGATTATTTCTTTTGTGGAAGATGATTAATCTCCCCTCATCCTTAGCGGATTTAATTTTATACTCTAACCGCAGAGTTTGGACTTTATTAAACTTATCTTGTTTTACAGCATCAAACTGAAGGTCTATTATTTCATCAAGAGTTTGTGGAATAATAAAAGATAAGTTAAAAAGCAGAACGATGAGGAACAGAAATATAGTTTTCATTTTATCCTCCGAAAAAGAATAATTGATTGATGTCAAAAACAGATATGGATACATTAGTCGGTAGGAAGGGGGAGACAGGTAAATGCACAGAATTAAGACAAGCAAGAGCATATCGAACATGCATCGAACAAACTCCTTATTGTTGATCAAAACTTATTAAATTATTTTGACGATAGCAATTACAAACTTTCTCATTCGTGACAATTTAATTGTAACAAAAAGACATTTTCTCTAATTTTCACTAAGATAAATCTGTATTTGTTATTAAGTCAAAAATATTTCACTTACTATTTAATCAGGTGGTTTATGCGATTCAAATTTTCCGTATTAATTGTTTTAGTAATATTCACAAGTTTTTTTTCTTTTCCGCAAAATTTCGATACAACTTCTTCAAAGGATAAATTTTCAACTTCCACATTTAACGGATTAAAATTCCGATTGCTTGGTTCTGCCTCCACCTCAGGTAGAGTGACGGACTTTGCAGTTAATCCAAATAACTTCGATGAATTTTATGTCGGAGTAGCTTGCGGAAATGTTTGGAAAACAACCAATCTTGGAACAACGTGGGAACCGATATTCGATAATTATGGTTCGTTTTCAATTGGCTGTATTACAATTGATCCTACAAACACAAATGTTGTGTACGTTGGAACCGGAGAAAACAATTCTCAGCGAAGTGTTTCGTGGGGTGATGGAATATATCGCAGTGAAGACGGCGGGAAAAGTTTTAAAAATATTGGGCTGAAAAAATCCGAACACATCGCTAAAATATTAATTGATCCACGAGATAATAAAGTTATTTACGTTGCCGCTCAAGGACCGCTTTGGGGCCCGGGCGGTGATCGCGGTTTATTTAAATCAACTGATTATGGTGCAACATGGGATTCTGTTTTATACATAAGTCCTAATACGGGAGTAACAGATGTGGTGATGGATACTCGCAATCCTGATGTGCTTTACGCTGCAACTTATCAAAGAAGAAGGCACGTATGGACACTATTAAATGGTGGTCCCGAAAGTGCAGTTTATAAATCCACTGATGCCGGAAAAACATGGAACAAACTTACTAACGGTTTGCCTTCCGGTGATGTTGGTAGAATTGGATTAGCAATCTCTCCAATTAATCCTGATTATGTTTATGCAATTATTGAAGCAGCAAATGACGGGGGCGGTTTCTTCCGCACTACTAACCGCGGAGCAACATGGGAAAAAATGGGTAGCTATGTGGTCTCAAGTGCTCAATATTATTCCGAAATATTTTGCGACCCACTAAATGTTGATAAAGTTTTTATACTTGATACATTTTCATCTTACACAACCGACGGCGGTAAGACTTATCAACCAATTGGAAACAACAAGCGACATGTTGATGATCATGCTTTTTGGATAAATCCACACAACACAAATAATTTTATGATTGGCTGTGATGGCGGCGTTTACATCACTTATGACCACGCAAAAAATTGGCGATTCGTTGATAATCTCCCAATAACTCAATTCTATAGAGTAAGCGTTGATAACAACGAACCATTTTATAGAGTCATGGGGGGAACACAAGATAATGCAAGTATGATAGTTCCTTCTCAAACTATTAACGAGGAGGGAATTGTAAATGCAGACTGGATTCCACTCGTCGGCGGTGATGGTTATGAGGCGGTTGCTGATCCTTCTAACTCAAATATAATTTATTGTGAATGGCAGTACGGAGGATTGACTCGGTATGACATGCAAAGCGGAGAAATGCTGAGCATTAAACCGCAAGAAAAAAAAGGTAATGCACCTTACCGCTGGAATTGGGACACTCCTCTTATCGTTAGTCCTCACAGCAAAACTAGAATTTATACTGCAGCAAATAAAGTTTTTCGCAGTGATGACCGCGGCGATACCTGGCAGGTTATCAGTGAAGATTTAACCGCTCAAATAGATAGAAATAAATTACCTGTTATGGATAAAATTTGGAGTGTTGACGCAGTTGCAAAAAACGCTTCAACGTCTTTCTACGGTAATATTGTTTCACTTACTGAATCTCCCCTTGTTGAAGGTTTGATTTATGCCGGTACAGACGATGGACTAATTCAAGTGACTGAGGATGGGGGCAAAAACTGGAGAAAGATTGAATCATTTCCAGGCATTCCAAAAAATACTTACGTAAGCTGTTTGTATGCTTCGCAGCATGATGCAAATACGGTTTATGCCTCTTTTGATAATCATAAATTAGCCGATTTCAAACCTTATATACTTATAAGTAAAGACCGAGGTAAAAGCTGGGAACCAATCACAGGCAATTTGAAAGAGCCACAAGTGATTTACTCAATTGTACAGGATCATATTAATTCCGAAATGCTTTTTATCGGAACTGAATATGGCGTTTTCTTTACGAATGATGGCGGGAAAAAATGGATACAGCTAAAAGGAAATTTACCGACAATAGCTGTGCGCGATCTCGATATTCAAAAAAGAGAAAACGATTTAGTGCTTGGTACATTCGGCAGAGGATTTTACGTGCTCGATAATTACTCACCATTACGTGATGTTTCCGAAAAAATCCTGACCGATGAAAACTACAAACTCTTTCCTGTTAAAGATGCTTTGATGTTTGTTAAACGCAGTGCAACGTTCGGCTCTTACGGCTCCGGATTTTACAAAGCAGACAACCCGCCCTTCGGTGCAACTTTTACTTATTATATTAAAGAAGTTCCTAAGACAAAAAGAGAACAGCGGCAGGAAAAGGAAAAAGATTTAATTAAAAAGAACGAACCTGTGTATTATCCAACGTGGGACGAACTACGCACCGAAGACAATGAGGAAAAACCTTTTTTGCTTTTCACTATTTATGATGATGCCGGAAATGTAATTCGAAAATTAAAGTCCAATGTTTCTGCCGGTATAAATCGCTTTACCTGGGATCTTCGTTATGCTTCAACAAATCCTGTTAAAAAAGCTGCCGACGAAAATGCAAGCGGTTATCCTGTGATGCCTGGTAAATACAAAGTAACAATGTCAATCAGTGTTGATGGAGTATTAACTCAGGTTGCTGGTCCAGTCGAATTCGAAGCAAAAGTATTAAACAACGTTACTCTTCCCGCTGTAGATAGAAGTGAACTTGTGGCATTCCAGAAAAAAGTAAGTGAACTTAATCGAGCAGTTGATGCTTCGATTGAAGTTGTAAATGATTTAAGATCAAAAATTGAAATTATTAAAACTGCACTGAAACAAACTCCCAAAGCGCCGCAAAAGTTAATGGACGACGCAAACTTAATTGCAGATAAAAGTCGTGATATTTACAAACTTTTAGTTGATGATGAAACCTTAAGCAAGCGTAACGAACCAACACCTCCAACAATTGCTGGGAGGCTGGGGGAAGTTACCTGGGGAATGTGGCAGACTACTTCTGCACCAACCAATTCGTACAAAGAAAATTATAGAATAGCTTCCGAAGAATTCAAGCCGATATTAAATGAATTGAAACAAATTTTAGAAGTTGATTTAAAGAATCTTGAATACGAAATGGATAACCTTAGTGCTCCATGGACTCCGGGAAGAGTTCCGGATTGGAAGGAGTGAATCGGATCAATTTCGATATTGAATTCGCTCGGACTAATATTTAGTTTAAGCGAGGAAAATACAAGCTGCCAGTTAAAATTCATCGATTGAATTTTATGAAGCATATTTAAATTGATTCTTTAAATAAGGAAGAGTGATATGAGTAACAGAATAATGATTTGCCTAATATTCGTTAGTATATTTATTGGATGTGATAATCAAGCGGATTTCATTCCGGTATTGCCAGAAAAAAAATCAGATACAACTTTAGTGTTTTTGCCGGATACAGTGTTGGTGGGCTCAACCCTCGGGATCAAATACACCATTCGCGACTCATTTGTTAACATATTTTGGTTACAACAAGCTGAGGATTTCTATGCTCAAAGCGATAGTTTCGATGATGGACTAACCTATTTTACTGTTCCATTCGGGCCAAGTTCGGGGGTATTTTTAATTAATCAAAAAGTTATTACTCCAGTACTTACGATAAATGAAAGTTATAATCATTGGGGCGCTAATGTTATTTGGTATAATCTCAACCAACCGATTCCACCTCGAGACACAAGTATTTATGAATATGGATCAAACGAACCGATACCTTGGCAGGGTAATGTAAATGGGGATACGATCACCCTAAATCTATCATTTTTTGATTATCCAGCTTATTTTCGAACAATGGAGATAAAATTCGTCAATCATGGCTCTAATAGTCTACCCGAATTTGTATATTATATCAGGAATGATTTGGATGATACTGGACAGCGTTATATTGATACACTTTACTCCGGTATGATTAAAATCCAAAATTGGGATACAAATGATTTCATTTTTGGGAAAGCATTTTTTTCTGTCAGAAAATTGTCTGATTACTTTACTTTCTATTTCAACTTTAAAAAGTGAGCGGAATTATAAAAAATAAGAAATCCAATTTAATTGCATTAACCATTTTAATTTTCAATATTATAAATACAGGATGCATTGACGAACAAGTACTATTAAACAACACCTATTCAATAAAGGGAGTGGTAACCTCTGAGGAGGATGATTCTTTTATTGATTCGGTAATGGTTGGGTTTAAAAATTCAGAGATTCCCGATAGCGTAATTTTTACCAATGACTCATTAGTTATCGGTAATAGTGATTGGATTGATTATCAGGCACTAACTGAGGTTGGTTTATTTAATTTTACTTTCCAGTATGAAGAGGGTATCCCTGTTACAATGAATGACATGTTTGCCTATAAACCGGGGGAAAAATTGTGGCTTTATACTTCGTGGGTTGACACACTTCATCATATTCTCGATAACACCGATTCAATAAAAATTAGATTGAAAGTAAATGACTGTTATGGGAAACCGGACTGGAATGAGATCACTTTGTATGAACATTTGTTCATATCCTTCCCCAAAAGCTACGGATGTCTAGAGGCAACCTGGCAGGGTTTAGATACTTGGGGTTTCAGAAAAAAAAGAGACGATGAGCCATTAATTTTTGATTATGAATTGGGAATGGTACCAATCCAACCACAGGAATTTGAATTTCTGCCCTCAGTTACACAATATGGATTTACTGACAGGGTCGACTTTTTTATCGATTCAGATAGTGCAGCATTTTATTATAATAGCCAACCATATCCTCTCCTGGATAAAAAGGGAACAGTGCTAATAAAAAATGTTGAGCGAACAAAATATAGAGAAACAGTAAATGTATTCTTTGAAGAAGAAGCGTTGGCTGAAGTAATACAAATCCTGGAAACAATTAGAAATAAATAGATCAAGTTAGTTTTTATTGGGAGATAGGCTGAATAGGAAAATATTATTTATCGTTTTCCTGGATGTAGATACTTTTAAAGAGCAAGATTATTTTGGAAATATTTTTGGTTTTTTTGAGGGTATTTTTGCTGGTATTTACAAAGCTCCTATTAGTGCCGTTCATCACTCCTGCTTTGGCAAACAAAGTTCTCTTTGATATTTTACAATTGCTTAAATCTTAAATTATTACTTAGCAAAAATGGAATCAAAAAACGTAGATCTTTCATCACTAAAAATAGATCGTTCCGGTAACGACGGAAATAATTCAGGCAGAAAAAAAATATTTATTGCCATTGGAATTATTCTGACTCTAATCATACTTTATTTTCTTTTCAACAATTTATATCATCCTTCTGTTAAGGTTAAATTAACGACTGCAGTGCTTCAAAAACCCGGGCAAACCACTGCCTCTCTAAACGCAAGCGGTTATGTTGTCGCACAGCGTAAAGCCGCTATTGCTTCAAAGGGTACAGGAAGATTGATTTATCTTGGCGTTGTTGAAGGTGATCAGGTTAAAAAAGGACAAATAATCGGCAAGCTTGAAAATGATGATATCCTCGCACAGATTGAAGAAGCAAAAGCTAATTTGAAATTGTACGAAGCTGATATAAAAAATGCTGAAAATTTATTAACGCGGGAAAAAGAATTATTCGCCAAAAATTTAAGCACCCAGCAATCTTTAGAACAGACCGAAGCGAATTATAACCGTCTGCTTGCTTCTATTGATGTTGCAAAAGCACGAATAAAGCAATATGAAGTTGCTCTCGAGAATACTCTGATACGCGCCCCATTCGATGGGACTGTTCTTACTAAAAATGCGGAGGTGGGGGAGATTGTAGCTCCATTCGGCGGCAGCACCACTTCTAAAACAGCAGTTGTAACTATCGCCGATATGAATTCGCTTTTGGTCGAGACGGATGTTTCAGAATCCAACATAGAAAGAATATTAATCAATCAGGATTGTGAAATTATACTTGATGCGTATCCCGAAAAAAGTTATCAGGGCTTTGTTTTCAAAATTGTTCCCACTGCTGATCGTTCAAAAGCAACTGTGCTTGTTAAAGTTGGATTCAAAAATTATGATAGCCGTGTGCTGCCCGAGATGAGTGCGAAAGTTTCATTCTATACCGAACCTTTAGACACTTCAATCATAAATCAGAAACCTCTGTTAATAATTCCTTCGTCTGCTGTTGAGGAAGAAAATGGTAAGAAATATATTTTTAGAATTGTCAATGATAAGGCAAAAAAGTTTGAAGTTAAGTTAGGCGAGACTCTTGGCAGTTATGTCGAAGTAACTTCGGGTTTACAAGCGGGTGATAAAATAATAAATGAATTAAATGATGAAATATTTGACGGCGTATCTGTTTCAATACCTGAATAAGTTTATCAATTATAAAAGAAATTAAAAAATTATTGGAGTTTGAATGTCAATATTAATTAATATTCAGAATGTGTCTAAGTCATACTGGAGAAACAGTCTTGAAATTCCAGTTTTAAATAATATTTCTCTCGAAGTTTCGCAAAATGAGTTTCTTGCCTTAATGGGTCCATCTGGCTCCGGCAAAACAACTTTGCTCAACATGATTGGAGGCATTGATAGACCTTCGAAAGGGGGAGTTTCTATTGCAGGAACTGATATTACAAAACTTAGTGAATCAGCCTTGGCAAAATGGAGAGCAAATAATGTTGGATTTATTTTCCAATTTTATAATCTGATTCCCGTCCTTACCGCATTTGAAAATGTCGAGCTGCCTCTTTTGCTGACTAAGCTGAATAAAGCCGAAAGGAAGAAACAAGCGGAAACTGCCTTAAAAATTGTAGGGTTGGGGGATAGAATGACTCATTATCCAAAGCAGCTTTCTGGCGGGCAGGAACAGCGTGTAGCAATCGCAAGAGCAATCGTAACTGATCCTTTGATCATTGTTGCTGATGAACCAACCGGCGATCTTGACAGGCATTCGGCAGAAGAAATTCTAACTATTATGGAACGATTGAATAACGAATTTAATAAGACAATTATAATGGTTACTCACGATCCGCACGCTGCGGAACGTGCTAAATTAATACGGCATCTCGAAAAAGGCGACTTAGTTTAGGAGTCAATCATGAAAGTATTAAAACTAATTTTCAAAAATGCACTTCGTCATAAATTACGAACTTCACTCACCATTGTCGGAATCATTATCGCAGTTATTGCTTTTGGATTGTTGCGGACAGTCGTAACTGTCTGGAATTCAAGCGTTGATGCTGCATCGGCAAATCGGCTGATAACGCGCCAGGCTGTTTCTTTTATTTTCCCTCTCCCTTATGCATACAAAGAAAAAATCAAGTCTATTGATGGAGTGAAAAACTTAAGCTTCGCCAATTGGTTTGGAGGCGTTTACAAAGATAAAAGTAATTTTTTTTCACGGCTTGCAGTTGATGCCGAAACCATCTTTGATGTAATGCAGGAATTTGTAATCTCAGATAAAGAGCTCGCTGATTTTAAAAAAGAAAAAAACTCCTGTATCATTGGCGCCGATATTGCAAAGCAGTATAACATTAAAATTGGTGACCAAATGGTTTTAGATGGCGATATCTTCCCGGGCAGGTGGGAGTTTGTTGTTCGGGGAATTTACAAACCGAGAAACAAAAACACTGATGATACTCAAATGCTATTTCACTGGACTTATGTTGACGAAAGAATGAAAGTCGAGTCACCTATTCGTGCAGGTAATGTTGGTTGGTACATTGTCCTTATTGATGATCCATCAAGATCAGCAGAGATATCTGAAAAGATTGATGCATTATTTAGAAATTCATCAGCAGAGACAAAAACTGAAACTGAAAAAGCATTTACTCAGGGATTTGTTTCTGCTTCCGGTGCAATTATATCTGCAATGAATTTTATGTCTTTCGTTATTATTGGAATTATCATGCTTGTGCTGGCAAATACGATGATTATGTCTTCGCGTGAACGAACCCGTGAATATGCTGTGCTTAAAACACTTGGCTTTTCTGCGTTTCATCTGGTCGGATTAATTTTTGGAGAATCATTTTTAATTTCGATTTTAGGCGGGGGCATTGGCATTGCATTGACTTATCCAATAGTAGCAGGATTTGAGCAGGCTATTCCAAAAGGATTTTTCCCATTTTTTTATATTGAACCTATAACTACAATTCTTGCCTTGAGTGCTGCACTGCTTATCGGAGTACTTGCATCCATATTCCCGATTCATAAAGCATTAAGAACAAGTATTGTGGAAGGATTTAGATTTGTCGGTTAAAAATATTTTGAGAGATTAAAATGAAAATTCCATTTAAATATACTTTTAGAAATTTTAAAGCCCGAAAACTTACAGCAGCAATTACTGTAACGGGAATTGCGCTTGTAGTTTTCGTTTTTGCTGCAGCTTTGATGATGGCTTATGGTATTGAAAAAACACTTGTCTCTACCGGTTCTGCTGATAATATTAAAGTACTTCGCAAATCTTCACAGGGAGAAATCAGCAGTATTATTGATGGAGATACACAAAATATTATTCGTGCATTACCGCATATTGCAAAAGACAGTAAGGGGGAGTTAATGATTTCAGCAGAGCCTGTTGTGGTAATTAATCTTGAAATTAAAAGCGGTGGAATGAGTAATGTCACTGTTCGCGGAGTATCTCAAAATGTATATGAATTAAGACAGCAAATAAAATTAACTGATGGAAGATTTTTCAATCCGTCTCTCCGTGAATTAATTGTCGGAAAGGCGATCAATAGTAAATTTGAAGGCGCACAAATCGGCAGTATCGTTCGGTTTGCCGGTGATGACTGGACTATCGTTGGTTTATTTGATGCAGAAGGCAGCGGCTTTGAATCCGAGATGTGGGGAGATGCTCAACAGTTATTGAGCGCATTCAATCGTGAATCAAGTGTCTCAACTTTAACATTAAAACTTGATGACATTGCAAACTTTGAGGAATTTAAAAGATCATTTGAAACAGATAAGCGATTATTGGAATTCGAACCAAAGATTGAACAAAAATATTTTGAAGAACAATCGGGTATACTTGCTACTTTCATCCGTGTGCTTGGAATTTTTATCACCGTAATTTTTAGCATCGGGGCAATCATCGGCGCGATGATAACTATGTATTCTTCGGTAGCAAATAGAACGCGGGAAATAGGCACTTTGCGTTCACTTGGATTTAAGCGAAGGAATATTCTGCTCGCATTTTTACTTGAATCAATTACAATATCAGTAACGGGGGGAGTGATCGGATTATTCTTAGCATCATTTCTGCAGTTCTTTACAATATCTACTCTCAATTGGAATTCGTTTTCAGAATTAGCATTTTCATTTTCACTATCACCTTCGATAGTAATCTCTTCACTGATTTTTACTCTTGCGATGGGTTTACTTGGCGGGTTTTTACCATCAGTTCGTGCAGCAAGATTGAATATTGTTAATGCTTTAAGGGCAGAATAATTCTACTCTATACGACTTTAGTCAGGCAAATTATTGTTATTGTCAGATCAAAATTTTTTCTAACCGCTTTTTCAATTCTTTCTTTGATTTTTTTGCCTGATCAAAAATTAAATCTGCTTTTAAGAAATCGAATACTCTAACATCATAGATTTCGGGTTTTATATAAATATCCGGTCTCACATGTTTTAGCTTTTCCTGAATGATTGAGTTTTGCATAATCTGATATGCTGTAAAAACAGAATCAATTGTTGCAGGAATTTCTTTTCCGTTCATTGTACGAAAAGAAGTAATATCAATTGCGATGGTTATGTCACATTGTTTTTTAATAATGTCATAAGGCAGCGGATTTACAGCACCCCCGTCGATAAGTATTTTATTTTTTAATTTTACAGGAGTAAAAAGTCCGGGCAATGAATAACTTGCCCTGATTGCAGGAAACAATTCACCTTTTTCAAAAATGATTTGCTCTTTATTCCAGTAATCAGTAGCAATAATTTTTAATGGAACTTCTAAATCTTCAAATTTCAAAACATTAAGATGTGATTCGAGAAAATTTTGAAATTTATCGCCTTTGATAATTCCGGATTTGATAAACTGAGGATCGAACATTGTTAGCAATTTTATTATGTCTGATTTCAGAAAGAAGTCAAAAATTGTTCTGCTTTTTGGATTGATAAGTTTATCTAAAATTTTTTTCATGTCTCTGGCATTAAACCCGGCAGCGTAAAATGCGCCGATGATAGCGCCAATACTTGATCCGGATATTATTACAGGTTTGATACCAAGTTCATCGAGTGCCTCTACCATTAGTAGATGAGCTATTCCTCTTGCCCCGCCGCTGCCGAAAGCTATTCCAATTTTTTTCATAATATTTTTTTTGATTTGCTTTAATATAACACATTGAAACAAAGATGTCGGAGAGATTTTAGAATTAAAGAAACTCGGGAAATTGTAGAACAGATATTATTTTATAGTGAACTTGAACCTGTACTTGAACTCAAATCAGTCCCTGCCGTGGCAATCAGTGCACAACCAATCACTTAAAGAAGTGCCAAGGTTAATTGGGTGGTTAAATTGTAAACCTGTAACAGAGGTTTGTACAAATCCATTTTCATCTTCTGAGGAGAGAATTGTATGGCAGGCGTTGCAATCTTTAGAAATTATTTTCCCATCTTCACTCACATGCTTTCCATCATGACAGCGGAAGCAGCCATCATCCCAAACATGACCAATATTGTTTGCAAATTTTTTCCAATTTGTATTCATACTGGGGAAATAATTTCGTGAATAAATTTTTTGAATTTCTTTTATGCTATTGTTGATGGCAAGTGTTTTTGACTTAGAAATATCGGGATAGTTGTGATCGTAAAAATCAGTTATAAATATTTTTATACTATCCAGCGCAACTTCTTTAGTTGTGTATGGCTTTTCAAGTGCCTGAACACCAACACTCTTTATATAGGGGAGTGAGTCATCTATTCGTCCAAGCGACATAAATAAATTCATCATTTTGTCAGGTTGATTGTAGATATGTGAGGGTCGGTTATGACAATCAATGCAGTCCATCACTCTAAAAGATTCCGGGCTTAGCCGTTTCTCATTAAACTTTACTGCGGTACTTCTATAAATTGTTTCCTTCCCGGTCTTTTTCGATTTCATTTTTACCCACGGAATAATCTGTCTTTCTCTGTCAATTGCGTAATAAGTAACTTCGTTTTCAATATTCATGTGCCAATGAATTCCCCGCGCATTACCTAATTCAATGTTACCGCCGCCGATTTTTAAAAGCATCGTCAGCTTCGACTTGGAGTTATTTTTATCGCTAAGGTAATACGAATAGTCAACTTTTTTTTCAGCAAAAAAATGTTTTGGTGAATGGCATTGCTCACAAGTTCCCTGTGCCGGACGTAAACTTTCTACAGGGGTAGGTATAGGTTTCGAGTATTTATTAAATAACACTGAGTACACTTGGTATGACCCTGTAATTTTGGATTTTACAAACCAATCCGCACCAGAGCCAATGTGGCACTGTACGCAGCCCACACGGCTGTGCGGGGAATTGAGGTATGCTGTGTATTCTGGTTCCATAACTTTATGACAAACAGTGCCACAAAATTCATCGGTCTCTGCATACTCGTATGCTTTAAAGCTTCCGAATGCTGAAAAAAACAAAAGCAAAATTGTTCCGAAAGTGAAGATAAAAAATGTAAATCTGTGTCTTGAATTGTTAAAATCCAGTATTGGGAGTTGCCTTTTCAGATTACCTTTTTTTATTCTTTTCTTTTCTCTTAAAACTCCAAAAGCAATCAGTAATAAACCGAGTATGAGAAAGGCGGGGAGAATCATAAAAGTGATTATTCCTAGATACGGATTCTCAGTAGTGCTGAATAATTCGAGAACCATCAAAAAAATTATTAATCCAAAACTAAGCAGTGATAGAATTGTCCCGCTTATTGTAGTCGGATTGTAAAATGATGATGGAAATTTATTCTTCAAAATTGACCTATGCTATAATTTATTGTTGAGTGCAAATATTTCAGGTAATATTTTCTGAATCAGTTTTTTGATTATCAATTAATTTTTGTTTTTTTATCCGCTCAAGTTCCAAAGCATGTTCTTCAGCCATTTCTTCTTCTGTAATTGTTCCTTTTATCCATGCAAGACTAATGGGGTAAACATCCGGATTAAAAATTACAAAGTAAAAATGCCAGACAAGTATCGCTAAAAAAGCAAGCCATGCTTCGTAGTAATGAATAGTTCTTGCAACATCGTAACCAAGTTTTGTAAACATCCCGATGAAGGTGTTGTCAAACCACATAATAAAACCAGTTGCTGACATAACAATAGTTCCCCAAATCAAAGCCCAATATTCTGCTTTTTCAACATAACTGAATCTATCAAGTTTAGGTTTGCTTTTTGAAAAGCCAAGATTGTATTTTGCAACAGCAAGTGCATCCTTAAAATCTTGATACTTAGGAAGCATATCTTTTAGTAATTGTCGTCCTCGTATTGTGAAGGCAAGATAAAAAATATGATAAAGACTAATTGATGTCATAGCAACCGCAGCTATTCTGTGTAAAATACTTCTGTAAATAAAAGCATCCTCGCTTAAGTCTCTGATATGCGAAACCCACCAGCTATCGGGAAATCTAAGCATGAAACCGGTAATAACAAGAAGTATAAAACTGACTGCCATCGTAATGTGTTGTATTCTTTCATTAAGATCCATTCGCAGATAAAGAGCATGACCATGATGTTCTTCCGCAATCTTACCACGCTGCTTCAGTTTTTTAATTTTAGTTTTTTTGAATAGGTCAATTAGATTATGGAGAAACATTCCGCCGATTATAACAATTATCATTGTAATATAGGCTGTAGCAATCCAATAAAGAAGAGGTTCTTCCTTTTCTTCAATGGTCACATGAATTTTCCCTTCAGTGAAGTTTTTATTAGCTCCAGGATGACATTTGCCGCAGGTTTTTACAAGATTCGCTTTATAAACTGTTGATGATGGATCGCTCGCAGATTTAATATTGTGCGCGCCATGGCAACTTCCACAATTAGCTACCTGAACTGATCCCCCCTTTAAAGCTAATCCATGATAACTATCAATAAAAGTTTGAAACTTATTGCCCGATAGTTCGTACTTCTTAGAAAGTCTAACCGAGCTGTGACACGGCGAACAAACCTGAAGAGACACATTTTTATAAGATACAGGAGAATTCGGAGAATCAGTTTGAAGAATGTTATGCTCACCATGACAATTGGTACAAACAGGAGCATCATTATTTCCTTTTGCTGATGAAATTCCATGAACACTTTGCTTATATTCATTAAAAATATCTTCATGACATTTCGAACAGGTAAGGGGAATATTCGATTTAAAAACGCTTGAGTTAGAATTATTCCCGCGTAAAATTCCATGCGCAGTATGGCAGTCAACACAACCGGCGGCTTTTTCATTTCCATTTTGAATTGCCTTTCCGTGAACGCTGTGATCATAAGCATTTAGAAATCCTGCTGACGGTGCTGTGCGAGCCAAAATAGTCGGGTCATTTAAGTGACAGGACAAGCAAAGTTTTTCTTGTCTTAATTTTAATTCTGCTAAATTTTTTCCAGAGGAGATTTTGCCAATATTATTTTTATGACATGTCAGGCAATTTGGAGCACCTTTTATATTGTTGTTAAATGCTAAACTATGCTGTGAAGTTTGATAGATCTCTTTTATATCTTTGTGGCAGTTTCCACAAGATTGTGTCAGGTTCGGAGCGCTCCATTTAGAGCCTTTGACTTTCGGTGAAACGACATTGTGTGTGCCATGACAATTTTTGCAAGAGGTATCTCCTGAAAAATCAGTTCCATTTGCTTTCAACATTTGTGGATGGAATGAATGTTTTACGGGCGCATCTTTGTGGCAATGAATACAATTTATTGGAGTAATATTTTCTTTGTGGGGAAGATCATCAGGATTAAATTCTAGATGGCACGATACACAATTCAATTTAGCATGCGGAGATTTTGCAAGTACTGTTTCGTCAACATACAATAAAACTTCTTTTCCATTTCTCTCTGTTGTCATCTCCTTATCACTATGGCACATCAGACAGTCGTCGTTGGATTGTGCAACTGCTAAAATTGGAATAAAGATCAGTAACAAGAAAAGGAGGACTTGAATCTTACTCTTTATCAATTTCATCATTATTAACTCTTTTATTTTTAGTTTACGCTATCTAATTTTTCACTTAGAGGCAAGGAAATTTTTAATTATTATTTTAAAAAACGCAATATTAGTTACTTTTTTAGAAAGAGATATATCCGTTCATCTGATTTCCGAATCATGAGAATGCAAAACCATAAAGAGCTACAATTGATAAAATAAATGCTAGGTATATCATTATATTTTTCATCGATTTTTCTTGTTGATTCTTCAATTGAATATTATTTGCCGTTTATAATTTCAAAAGTAGTACCAAATAAAATCATTAAAATAAACTTAAATCAACATTATATAAGTTATCTTTCTCATTGCTAAGAAAATTGGGTCAAAATTTTCTAATGATTTAGAAAATAAACTATTAACAAAGTTTGGGAAAATTACTGTTCAGGAACTGATTCGACGATAGAGTTCAGCTTATTTGCAACCTCATTCAAATCGTATGGTTTATAAAACACTGCGCTAATGACATTTCTAAGATTATTCTCATACTCGTTCAACTTAGGACTAAAAACATACGTCATAATAATTTGTAAATCCGGGTTATTTTTTTTTATGTGTAAAATAATGTTCTGAACTTTTTTGTTTGGTTCAGCATCTATTATCAGTGCTTCGAATTTACATGAGTCAGCGATTTTGGGGATTTTGTCAAGATTTGTACTTGTAGTTACCCTGAATTTATCTTCTAAAAGCATTAGAAAGCTGTAGCAAAGTGAAAAATCTACGCTGTGGAATAATATGTTCTTCATCAATAAGTAATTAGATTAAAAGTTTAATTAACTAGTTGAACATATTATGTGCCAGCGACAGGATAGCTAACAAAAATTGGTAAATGGCGATTTTATTTAGAAAAAAAAGAATCTGATCAGTGGCAGGCTAAACTTAGATTAGACTTTTCTCTTTAATGAAAAAATAATGACAAAAAATTATAACAAGTGAGAAAATTACTTTAGGGTTTCTTTAATATTTAACTCCTTCATTTTTCGGTAAAGTGTAGAAAGTCCAAGCTGAAGAAATTCTGCTGTTTTATCTTTATTAAAATTGAATTTTTGCAACGCATCGAGAATAATTCCTTTCTCATATATCTGGACAGATTCAACCAGGGATTTTGAAGCAGCTCCATCATCGATTGACATATTTGACGAAACTATTCCGGAGGGTAAATCTTTTTGAGTTATAAAATCTTCTTTGCAAAAAATTACTGCTCGTTCAATTACATTTTCAAGTTCACGAACCTCGCCCTTCCATTCATGCTCGACTAACGATTTCATGGCTTCCGTATTTATACCTATGATGCTTTTATTCATCTCCTTTCTATATTTATCGAGGAAGTGATTCGCAAGCAGGGGAATATCTTCCTTCCGTTCTTTTAGTGACGGCAGGTGAATATCAATTACATTTAGTCTATAAAAAAGATCTTCCCTGAATTTTCCGGAAGCTACCTCATCCTTTAATTCTCTATTAGTAGAGGCAATGAACCGTACGTTTACGGGAATAGCTTGCGTTGTACCCACAGGCATATATTCTTTTTCTTGAATAGTCCGCAGCAGTTTAACTTGCAATAATAGAGGCATGTCGCTAATCTCATCAAGAAAAAGGGTTCCACCATCAGCGGCTTTTACTAATCCTTCCTTATCTGTAATTGCGCCGGTGAATGCACCTTTTTTATGTCCGAATAATTCGCTCTCGATTAAGTTCTCAGAAATCGCACCACAATTGACAGCTATGAACGGCTTGCCTTTCCGTCGGCTATTAAAATGTAATGCCCGTGCAACAAGTTCCTTCCCGGTTCCGCTATTGCCTGAAATTAGAACAGTGCTTTCTGAATCTGCAACGGTTTGAATTATGTTAAATATATTTTTCATCGATTCACTTTTACCGACAAAATTTTCATAATCATAATTGCGTTGAACTTCCTGCCTTAATATTTTATTCTCTATTAGAAGACTTTTTAACTCAAGCAGTTTGCGGACTTTAATTATCAACTCATCAAATTCAACGGGCTTAAGAATATAATCACTTGCACCATTACGCAGAGCAGAAATAGCAGTTTCAAGTGATCCAAAAGCAGTGATGACCATTATCGCGGTCTGTACATTAAGTGTCTTCACCTGCTCCATTAATTCAACTCCTTTCATAACCGGCATTTCAAGGTCAGTTATTACGAGGTCGAAACTATTTTCGCGAAATTTATCGAGTGCGATTTTTCCATTGGCTGCTTCTTCAACATAGAAGCCTTCTTTTTTCAAGATGTATGAAAGAGATTCTCTAATTATCTCTTCATCATCAACTACTAATATTCTTTCTGCCATTATCTAATATTCCTGTTTATCGTATTGAAAAATCCTTTAATTCCATCTGACACAAATTAAAATAATTGAATTCATTTCTCATCAGTGGTCAAACATTATCCACAAACCACTTCCAAAATAATAATGTATCAGGGATTGATTGGTAAATTTATTATAAATGAAGTACCACTGCCTAATGAACTTTTAATTTTTATATCACCTTGAAAACTTTTTACAATTCCGTAGCTGACCCAAAGCCCTAAACCTGTTCCTTTTCCTTGCTTTTTTGTAGTAAAGAACGGTTCAAAAACTTTTGTATAATTTGATTCAGGAATTCCTGGTCCTGTATCTGTAAAATTTATTATAACTGATTCATCCTCTATAAAAGATTTTACAACAATTTTGTTTCTGGAAGTATCATCTTTCTTTTCTTGTATTGCATCGACAGCATTGAGCAATATATTTACAAATACTTGCTGTATCTGATCAGCAATTAAGGGAAGAGATGGGATATTCTCGGTCAGGTCGATTTCAAAATCAATATTTTTTGCTTTTGTCCCCACCTTAGTAATTTCGACAGCTTCTTTTATGTTTTCGTTTATATCTGTCATCAGCAATTCATAGTTTGATGGACGGGAGAAATCAACCAGGTCACGAATAATTTTAGAAATTCTTGTAACCTGGCTTTTCACCAGTCCCAGCTTTTCCGAAATAAATGGATCTGTGGTTGATCGCTGTGCTACTTGTACGAGTGCAGAAATAGATGCCAACGGATTGCCTACTTCGTGAGCGATACCTGCTGCGAGTGTTCCAATGCTCTCCATTTTTTGAGTATGAATTAATTGTTTTTCTAAAACTCTCTTATCGCTTAAGTCCCTGTGAACGCCAAAATAACCGGACACTTTTCCACCCGCATCAATTATAGGTGATATTAACACCTGTGAATGATAAGGTTCGCCGTTTTTTCTTTTGTTTTCGATTTCACCCACCCATACTTTACCGTTACTGATAGTGTTCCACATTTTCTCCCAAAATTTTTTAGAATTTTTACCCCCTCCAAATAGTTTTGGATTTTGACCAATTAATTCTTCCTTTGAGTAGCCGCTTGAATTTACAAAGGCTTTGTTTACATAAATTATTCTTCCGTTTACATCGGTTATTTCCAGAGGATTAACTGTGTTCTCGGCTATACTGAAAAATCGAAGAAGTTCCAATTCTTTTTGTTTCTGTTCGGTTATATCACGAGCTAGTATCAAGTACAATTTATCATCGGCTGAATAATTATTGGTTGGTATGAGCGAAACTGAAAATTCTATATCTAAGATTTCATCTAATATAAATTGGGAAGTAAATGAACTGCACCTGCTTTTGTCTGAGAAATCACTAAATGCAGTTTTAAATTTATTCTTTGCCTCTTCATTAAGTAGTGAAAAAATATTATGAGAATTGATTTTCTTCAAAAAAGGCTCTAGTTTATTTAAAGCAGAGTTATTCATTTGAAGAATACTTCCTTCTTCATTTAGAATTAAGAACATGTCCTTACAATTATTGAACACATCAAATGTGAATGAATAATTCGATGTCATAAATTAAAATGCTGTTTAAAAATTTAATTAAGTACAATAAAATTAATCGACGCTGTAAAGTCGGGCTGCTTTTTCTGCTGACGTAACTATCCCGCGAATCATTGCAGAGCTAAAACCGTAATGTTCCATTTGATTCAAGCCGGATATTGTGATGCCTTGAGGAGTGGTTACTTTATCAACTTCACTTTCGGGATGTTTTTTATTTTCTAAAAGCAGAGTTGCCGCACCCTTTGCAGTCTGTGCCGCCATTAATATAGCTTCATCAGCATGAAAGCCGATTTCAATTCCACCCTGCGAAGCAGCACGAATTGCACGCAGAAAAAATGCAGTTCCGCAGGCACACAGGGCTGTAGCAGGCACCATCAAATGTTCATCAATTATTAAAGTTTTCCCGACCGAATCAAAAATATCTTTTGCAATCTTTAAATTAGGATCTGTTTTGGTTGAAGCGGAAAGACATGTCATTGATTCCCCTATTGCAATTGCAGTGTTCGGCATAGCGCGAATTACAGTAACATTTTTTCCTAATTGTTCTTTAATCGCTTTTATGCCTGCACCGGAAACCACTGAAATTATCAGATGCTTTTTTTCATCCACCACATCCTTAATATCATTCAGTAAATCATTCATTTGTTTCGGCTGAACAGCTAAGATAATTACCTCGGAATTTTTTACTGCATATTTATTATCAGAACCAACATGCACTCCTTTTTCCTTTATGCCAGCCAATTGTTCAATTCTATTGCGTGTGATATAAATATGTTTTGCTGGAAATAGGTTTGAAGTGATTAATCCATTTGCAATCGCCAAACCAATATTACCACCACCTAGAATAGCTGCACTTTTCTTTGAATTCATTTTTTTCCTTTATCTTTTATTAAAAATTTTTCACAAAATGTAATTATAAACGAACGCATAATTTATGTAATGATATTTTTTGCAAGCATCAGTTCAGCACATAGAATAGCGCCTCCTGCGGCACCTCTGATTGTGTTGTGCGAAAGTAAAACGAATTTAAAATCGAAGATAGAATCTTTCCGCAATCGTCCAATTGATACCGCCATGCCCTTATCAGTATTTCGATGAATTTTTGGCTGAGGATATTTATCCTCGCTAAAGTAGTGTATCGGATGTAAAGGTGCTGAAGGCAATTTTAATTTTTGCGGTAATCCGTTAAAAGTTTTCCATGCATTAATAATTTCATTAACACTTGTTTTTCTTTTCAAATTTACTTGTACACATTCGGTGTGCCCTTCGAGGACTGCAACACGATTACACTGGGCGCTGATATGTATTTTCAAATCAACAACTTTATTATTTTTTAACGAGCCGAGAATTTTTAACGGCTCGGTTTCCATTTTATTTTCTTCACCACCGATGAACGGAACAATATTATCAATTATATCGAGACTTGAGACGCCGGGATACCCTGCCCCTGAAAGTGCCTGCATGGTTACGACATTTACATTATTTATCCCGAATTTATCCATCAAAGGTTTTAACGCAAGCACCAAACCGATTGTCGAGCAATTTGGATTTGTTACGATAAATCCTTCACCAAACTTTTGTGTTTTAATTAATGATAGATGTTCAGAATTAATTTCCGGTACAAGAAGCGGAACATCTTTATCCATTCTGTGGTTTTTTGAATTTGAAATTACGATGTATCCATTCTTAGCAAACCCGGTTTCTATTTCGCCCGCAACGCTTGCATCCAATCCCGAAAATACGATTTTTGATTTCAGGTTAGGTTTGCACTCTTTGACTTTCATATTGCCAATAGCAGAGGGCAGCGGTACTGAAGAAAACCAATTGACTGCATCTTTATAAAATTTATCAGCTGATTTATCTGAAGCAGCAATCTCGGCTACTTCAAACCATGGGTGATTAATTAGTAACTCAATAAATTTTTGCCCGACACTTCCGGTTGCTCCTAAAACTGCAACAGGTATTTTATTTTTTATCTTCATTTTTAAGATTTTACTTCGATTATATTTGGTCTATAAGATTATTTTCAATACTGCTTAACAAAACAATGGAACTAAATTAACCCCACGATTTATCGTGGGGGTTGACTGGATTTGGATTATGGCTTTAGCCATGATTTTTAAACCCATATTTACAGATTAATTTTTCGTATTCATTTCTTAAAGTCATTTTCTTATGATGCACTTCCTGGTTTTTATTGTAGTCACGCACTTGATCAATCATTGATTCAGAGACAGATACTGCAAAATACTCATCTGCCCACTCTAATTCAGGTTTTACAATAGAGTTTTTATTGTCCCAATGTGCAGCTTCTCCTTTTATCAATTGAATGACTTTGGCGATTGTCATATCAGCATTTAGAGCCAATAGACAATGAATATGATCCATCTCTCCATTAATAAAATTGATATAAATCTGCTTTTCTTTTGCATTATCATAAATATGCTGAAACAATTTTTTTCTTACATCTTTAGTCAGAATGCGATCATTGTTCTTTGTTCCCCAAACTGTATGCACCCATATTTTAACGTGCGACATAATTCACCTTGATTAATGGCTGAAGCCTAACATTGTGTAAGTGATTTTACACTCCACGCTAAAGCGCGGGGTTTGTGCAAAGAGTATTATTTAATTTCATTAAAATAAGCATGCAAGATTATAATGGAATTTGTTTCTATTCCTATTTTGAGCAGACTTTTAACCAATATAAGGTATGATAACCTGCTGAAATAAAATTCATCTCAATTATTATTCACAAATATAAGAAAAGAACATCCAACAACTTTTAATAATCAGCTTTCTCAGTTGGGTAAATCCTTCGAGAAATCTAAATTAATACTAATAAAAAAATTAAATATTCAATGAAAATTGCATTACTACAATTTGCGCCTGTTTGGGAAGATAAAGAAGAGAACAAAAAGAAAATAATTTCTTTGATACAATCTTCTGAGCAGTATGATGTTTTGATATTTCCGGAAATGACTTTAACTGGTTTTACTATGTCCGCTGAATCATTTGCTGAAGGTACGGGCGGAGAAAGTTTTAGATTTTTTTCTTCAATTGCTGCTGATAAAAACTGCGATGTCTTAGCCGGCATAATCGAAAGAGGAAAGAGACGAAGTTTTAATACAATGCTTCATATTACTTCCAAAGGAAAGTTAAATAAACTATACCGCAAGATTCATCCCTTTTCTTATTCAAATGAAAATAAATTTTATGAAGCGGGTAACAGACCTGCAATTACAAAAATAAAAAATCACCAGGTTGGTTTATCAATCTGTTATGATTTGCGCTTCCCGGAATTGTACAGGCATTATGGAAAGAAACGCGTTCATCTAATTATTGATATTGCTAATTGGCCTGATACAAGAATAGAACATTGGCGGACTTTATTAAAAGCCCGTGCAATTGAAAATCAGTGCTACGTTGCAGGTATTAACCGGGTAGGGGATGACCCGAAGCTTCACTATAACGGCTTCAGCAGTGTGTTTGACCCGATGGGAAAGGAAATCGTTTCCGTTGAGAATGAAGAAAGATTAATTACTGCGGAGATAGACAAAAACATTATCCGCGAAGTAAGAGAAAAGTTCCCTTTTTTAGATGATATGAAAATGGTTTAGTCCTTACTTTGTCACAGATATTATTGCAAGAATAATCGCCATTATATTTTCAGATAACCCAAGATATTTACCCACCACCCCAAGATCATATTTAAATAGATTTTGATATTCGGATTTCATTAGAAAAGTATATGAATCCTTAAAACCTTTTAACTGATCCTCGTTGAACATAGTTTCAAAGTCTGGCTGCATATAGTTGAATCTTTCATAATCAAGCTGCGGAATATTGAGGTTTAATCCTAAATGACTTTGATGAAGATTTTTTCCTAAATCTTTTAATTTTAATTCTTCCTGCTGGAAAAAATTACTTCTCTTTTCATTTTGGTTTATAATTGTTGAATCAGAATTAGTTAATTGTGTTGTATCAATCTGCGGTATCACAATTTGTGAACCTGAAACAATAAACAAGATGATGAAAATTATTTTCACTGCATAAAAACTAACAATAAATAAATTCTCCGGAAAGTCATATCACTATCAGAATAAAATTTTTTCAGCCCAATAAACCAATAAAAAATTATTTCCCGTTGGGGAGCGGCTTGCCCCTCCCGCTTTATCTTTCTGACAGATAATTAAGTATCAAAGTTTTTTCGTCATCATTTAATTTCGCTTTAACTGTCATTTCATTAAGAACAGCTTTCCATTTTTCCGCAGTAAACTTTTCTCTTTCATACGCTCTGTGGCAGCTTGTACATTTTGAAAGATATAATTCTCTTCCTTCAGGAAATTTTGTTAATTGATTATTTGTTTCATTGCCTGAGCCTGAACAATTAATAAATAGCAGTGAATAAACAAATGTAAGCAGCAAAATGAATGACTTTCCAATCATAAAGTAATTCCAAGAATTGTTCGTATCTCATAATCTTCATGTCCATTAAGATCAAGACTGTTTTTTGTTGCAGGGCTTCCGCCAAATTGTTTTAAGAAATTTATTGTGAAGTAAAGTTCTTCCGTTTGAATATTTAATGTCGGTCCTAAAAAAGATGCCTGATTTTCTTCTTCATCAAAAATATCAGAATAGTTTCTGTGATTTCTGAACTCAAGACCAAGAGCAATATTATTTGAGACTTCGTAAGCAACGCCGGCAGTTATTTCAAATTTAGATTCATGTTCTGAATCAATTATTTTTCGCTCTATCTCTGCAATAATATTTACCACCGAAACAAAATCACCTGTTCTTTTAGAAAGAAGAATTTTAGGTTCATATTCTATTTCTGCCCCGCCGTATGAGAATTCAAAATATAAAGCCGGATCTACAAAATATTCGTCGGGATTTGTAAGCCTGTATCTTAGTTCAATCGCGGACGAAGAAAACTCCAGCGGTTTATTGCTGAACTGATTTTCCGAAGCAGTTACCTGATTAAAATTAAAATACAGTGAAGTTGTCAATCTATCTGTTGCACCGTATTCAATTTCAAATCGAGGCTGCTGACGGTAATAGAAGCCGTCTGTTTTACCAAGCCTCATAGTATTCCACACTTCTATCTCGAGTGCCCGCTGAGGGAGTGTGTAAGCCATATACGATCTTGCGAAATACTTTCTATCTGCAAAAGTATTACTTGAAACTCCGAGAACCGTAACTAAGATAAATAAAAACTTCAGTGATTTATAGTTGAACATTAGTACTCCATTATGTGTAAATAATTGTATTATTAAGATGCAATCTAAATAAGCATAAAGAATAAATCAAATTATTAATTGCGGAAGCACTTGAATTAAAACGTGCACGATTATAATATTATTAGTTCCCTATGAGTTTCTCACTAAAGTGTCCATTTACGATTGTCTTATTCGGAATAACTATAAAAAATAGTACGCTGATCAGACTGATTAATTATGATTTCTTAAGATCATAAGCATCATAAAAATCAGTGTACCATTGTCTTAGAGAGGAGGGTACAAAAAAATAGTACGCTGATCAGACTGATCAACTATGATTTCTTAAGATCAAAAAAATCATAATTGGTTAGCTAACGGACGGAATGACACAACCGTATTTTTGCGTAAAGTGAGTTATTGAAGCATAAGGCACCAAAAAAAAAAGCCCTGCTTTTAACAGGGCTTTAGAAATTCAGATAATCTTCAGATGAAGATATACAGTTATCTCATCAAGATCATCTTTTTAGTTTGAGTAAAATTACCGGTGGTGATACGATAATAATATACACCGCTTGATAAATTATTTGCCTCAAAATTTATTTCATACCTGCCGGCAGGTTTTTCCTCATTAACCAAAGTTGTGATCTCATTGCCAAGTACATCATATACTTTCAATGTAGTAAAACTCGTGACAGGCATTTCCCAGCTTATAATGGTAGCGGGATTAAAAGGGTTGGGGTAATTCTGCACAAGTGCGAATGAAGATGGATTTATACTTTCATCTTCGGCATCAGTAACGGTTATGTATGTGTAAACTATTTTTGCATAATTTTCATACATGCTGCCATTCCACTGCTGATAAAGTATTTCGGTTAAATTATCGTTTGCGTCATAGCTGTACTGATTGTAATTCGAGTTTTGCCATGCACCTGCATCCCAATATTGATCTGTAACAGTTGCAAGCTTAAAACCATTATATGTGTTCAGTGTTTGGGAGTCATTTACCCAGGCTGCTCCATCCCAGGATTGGTTTAGAAATACTGTAATGTTATTGTTTCCATCATAAGAATAATTATACCTCAAAAAGTTTTTCCATTGGCTTGTGATGAAATCCCAGTTTTGAACAACTATTTCAGATATATAATCATTTGCATTATAGGAATAATTCGTTTGACTTGACGACTGCCACATAACCCCCAGCCAAATTGAACTTACTACATTAGTAACTTTATTTTCCCCATCATAAGTATAATCAGACTTCGAAGTGTTGTCCCATGTTGCGCCATTCCAAATCTGACTAAGATTTTGTGTTATGTAATGTGCTGCATTATAAGTATAGCTTGAAAGAAAGAAATTCTTCCACAAGCCGGAGTCCCATTGCTGCTGCGTAGTAGATTCTATATCACCCCCCGCGTTGTATGCGTAAAGTATTCTAAATGAATTATCCCATTGACTGCCGCCCCAGGTTTGCTGCGTATAAACAGCCAGTCTATTCGAGCCGTCATATTCGTAATTAAGCTGTGAGGCATTTTGCCATGCTGAGCCGACCCATACTTCAGTTAAAATATTTAATTGCATACCATTTCCATTATAAGTATAGGTTGATCTTTGATTGTTTACCCAGGCAGAGCCATCCCAGGTTTGAAGCAGCAATTCACCAAGCTGAGATGTATTAACATAGCTGTAAGTTGTTTTAGTTTGCGGTGCCCAGTCGCTCCCGTTCCATAAATAATAAATTTCCGTCTCAGTTAGATAAAAATCCAGCAAATTATATTCGCTTGAATGCTGAAAAAATTCGTTGGGATTATTCTGTTTATGTTTAATAGGGACAGGGTAGGGGTGGAATAGGTCGAGCTTACTTTCAAACCCGGGAGTGTTGAATGGAATTGTAAACTCCTGAGCTTTTTGCAAAGGCGCAGCGAACCAGGCGAGCATAAAAATGAACAGGAAGAAATTTTTCATTGTTGTTTCCTTTTGATGATGATTAAATAATATAAATTAAATACTAAAGCCTTTAATTAGATAGTTGTCATTATAAATAAAAGTTACTTTAATCCGCTCAATTAAACAGCAGGAAATTAAAATTAATTTTATTCTAAAACAAGTTTGGAATGCTGCTTATACTAAACCACTTAAATGTGATTACATTCTACATTTTTCATTGTTAATTGTAAATTAAAAAGGCGATCAGTTTTTTAGTTCTGACCGCCTTTTATCGGGGTGGGAGTTTGTGCATTTTTAACTTAAGTTATTTTATTTATGGAGGGGGTTAATTTATCCGACTATCACCACAGCGATATCGGATTGAGTTCCTACCTCTACGTTGCCGATTACCAGCCTGATTACATATTCTCTGCGTTCCGGCGCTCCGTTTAAATTAGGGCGCGAATCTATAAGGACGCTGTTAACGGACGTCCCGAGAAACGTTAGCTCTGTTTCATTGGCGCGCCGGCTGTAACAATTAAAGCCGTCAGCAGTGCCGAGCACTGTGCTGATCTTCACTTTGTTATCTATGGTTACTTTTGCTTTGATGCTTGCAACCAGTTGATCCGGGCTGGGGGGGATGTAGTTTGATTCTATGCCGAGATCCAACCCCGCCGTTTTGCTATAGGCTGAATTATTCTTCATCATATTGGCTATGGCACGGATACCGTTTGGACCGCTGATTGCAGCTTTCCTTTTGGCTTTGGTATTTTCAACCAATGAACTTACATTAGCCTGCGCCGCAAGCTGTGTTGTGTATGCAGTGCGATGTGCTGTTATCGCGTTAGTTATAGCAGTGACCTCTGCCGGTGATAAGCCGAGTGTTGCGGCGTAAGTCGGCAGCTTTGCCAGAAAGTTTTCTTCCCAGCTATCGAGATTGCCCAGTGTTGTGGGCAGGAAATCATATTTTGACATATGAATTCTCCATAATTAATGAATAAAAGTTTATTTATTTTAGATGCTTACTCACGTTTCACACATCATAAACATCTGATGCAGTAGTACCAATTGTTGTGCCAAACTTAATTCAATTATCTATCCAACTTCCAGTTTTTATTAGATACTTAGATTTTAGAATAAAAATAATGATTTTTTGTATGGATGGGGGGAAAAGTTAAAATAATCTTAGGAATTTTCTTTT
>DAOLIQ010000033.1:0-31603 GCA_035328465.1 Ignavibacteriaceae bacterium
ATGACTGCATCATCATAATTTATGAAATAAAAGACCTTTGGGATTAAAAAGAACACTCCAAGAATTACAAAAATAGAGCCGACGAGTTTCTTATTGCTTTTTACAATTAGAATTAGTCCGGCAAAAATAAAAAATGAAGGCCAGGAAAAAATTATTTCTGAAACATCAAAACGAAATAAATTCATCGAGTCAAACAGGAACATTATTCCGATAAAAATCAGTGCAGCACCAAAAATGAGTCGTGCATTTCCTGTTTTGTTTCCGGTTTCGGTATTTTCATTCATTTTCATTTTCCTTTCAGATTTATTTTTCTCGGAAGCAAAATAATTTTGAATAATCACCAAATAAAGTAATATTCGGTGAATTGCAGGAAATCATCGGTAAATGGTAAAGATTCAAATATTAAAAACTTGTTCCAGATATTGCTCCTTGCCTCTAACCGGAGTTTCGCCCTTAAACTTTTAATTGCCCTTTTTCCAATTGCTCAGCTTCAACTTTCTGAAGCGCTTGTTCAAGGTCAGCAATAAGATCATTAACATTTTCAATCCCAACAGAAATACGAACTAATCCGTCTGTAATTCCACCTGCTAATCTTGCTTCTTTACCCATAGAAAAATGCGTCATACTTGCAGGATGCTGTATTAAACTTTCAACACCGCCTAAACTTACTGCAAGCTGAAAAAGTTTAACAGAATTCATCATTAATCTTCCGGCTTCTATTCCACCTTTAAGTTCAATTGTTATCATTCCGCCGGGACCTTTATGCTGCTTCAAACCAATTTTATATTGCGGATGAGATTTTAATCCCGGGTATAATACAGATTCAACCAAAGGATGTTTTTCTAACCACTCAGCAATTATTTGTGAGTTCTCACAATGTCGTTCCATTCTTACAGCGAGTGTTTTTAATCCACGATGAACAAGAAATGAATTAAAAGGATCAATAACTCCGCCAAGCTGATTTAATGTTTTGCGGAAGTGGAGATATGTTGGTTCATCTTTTACAACGATAATTCCGCCAACAACATCTGCGTGACCATTTAAAAATTTTGTTAAACTGTGCATTACAACATCAGCGCCAAGTGCAATTGGATTTTGTAGTGCCGGACTCATAAAAGTGTTATCAACAACAACCACTGTTTTATGTTGATGAGCTATCTTTGATATTTCGGCAATGTCTGATATTGAAAGTGTCGGGTTTCCAGGCGTTTCTAAATACACCACCTTTGTGTTTGGTTTAATTGCTTTTGAAACATTTTCAACCACTGAAGTATCAACAAATGTAGTTTCAACACCAAACTTTTTCATAATTGTATTAAGCAGAGTCGTTGTAGGTCCATAAACCGCAGTTGAACAAACAACGTGATCGCCAGCTTGAGTAAGTGCTGCAAATATTGTATGAACAGCAGCCATACCGCTTCCGCAGCCGAGGGCTTTGTGTCCGCCTTCAAGCTCAGCAACAGCGTCTTCCATTGCCTGAATGGTTGGGTTTAACATTCTTGTGTAAATGTATCCTTTTTTTTCGCCTGCAAATTTAGCTGCACCGTCGTCCGTGGACTCAAATTTAAAAGTTGATGTTTGGTAAATCGGAGGAACAACTGCACCAAATTCGTATTCGCCTATACCTGAATGAACACATTTAGTTTGAAAGTCAGTTTTGGAGTGATTTGTCATGATGAATTTTCCTGTGTGAGATTGTTAAAATATTTATTACTCAAAATTAGGAAAAATTTATGAAAGGAATCCTACCTATCTGTTTTGAAGATATCAGCATAAATCTGTACATTTATGTACACAATTACTAAAAAGGATTTATAATGAGAACAGTTAATTTTACAGAATTCAGAAGCAAAGCTTCGTTGCTTTTATCTGCAGTGGAAAAAGGTGAAATCGTTATAGTGATGCGGCACGGCAAGCCAATTGCAAAAATATCTCCACCTGAAATAAAAGACGATGATCAGCCATCGTGGAAAAAACCAGGTTTACGTATTGTAGCTAAAGGCAAAAACTTATCTTCAGCAATTTTAGCAGAAAGAGAATTGTTATAAATGATTTCATTCTTTGATTCATCTGCCTTTGCCAAGAGATTTATTGAAGAATCGGGTAGCAATGAAGTTGAGAAAATTTGTGTTGATTCAGAATCCATCGCGGTTAGCAGTATTTGTTTTCCGGAAATTATTTCTGCCCTTAACAGACGATTAAGAGAAGGCAGTATTTCTAAAAAAGATTATTTTCTAATTAAGGAAAGATTAATTGAAGAATTTGAATACATTGATATTATTAACGTTGTCCCGGAAGTAATTGCAAAATCAATTATACTTTTAGAAAAAAATAGTCTGCGTACTCTGGATGCAATTCACATAGCATCGGCTTTAATATTGAAATCAGATTTATTCGTTTCTGCCGATAAAAGACAAATTACAATCGCTAAAAAGTCAGGCTTAAAAGTAAAACTAATTGGATGAATTTTTGATGTAAGGAATGGTCTCCCGCCCATTCCTTGGTAATAGATATATTATGCCATGTTTTTTATAAAAAAAATTCTTAGTTTGAATTAGAATTTTAGAAAGGTTTCGTATGTCAAAACGATTAAATATTATTATTGAAAAAGACGAGTTTGGTTATTACGCCTATTGCCCTGATCTTGAAGGATGCCAATCACAAGGGGATACTTTAGATGAAGTTACGGAAAATATAAAAGAAGCAATTGAACTTTATCTCGAAACTCTTTCCGATACTGATAAAATTAGATTAACTGCTCGTGAGATTTTAACTACAAGTTATGAGGTATTAATTGCCTAAAGATCCTCGGCTCACAGCTGTTGAAGCCGAAAAAATTCTTTTTGAGAATGGGTTTTTGCTTGCTCGGAGTAAGGGAAGTCATCGTATTTATATTAAAAATGAAATACGAGTTGTGTTGCCATTCCACACTGGGAAAATACTGCATCCCAAAATAGTGAAACAAGTACTAAAAGCGGTTGAATAATTCAAATCTTTTTACTTTTAAATTTCCTTATATTTCCTCCTCAAATTCTGTAAATAATTAATTCGGTTATAATATTGGCTAAAGAAAAAGTTTTAGTTACTTCGGCGCTGCCTTATGCAAACGGACCTATTCATCTTGGACATTTAAGCGGTGCGTATCTTCCCGCAGATATTTACGTTCGTTATAAAAGATTAAACGGCGATGATGTAATATATGTTTGCGGTTCCGATGAACACGGTGTACCAATAACAATCAGTGCTGATAAAGAAAAAGTATCTCCACAAGTAATTATAGATCGTTATCACGAGGCTAATAAAAAAGCTTTTGCACGATTTGGAATGAGCTTTGATAATTACTCACGAACAAGTTTACCTATCCATCACGAAACTGCCAAAGAATTCTTTTTAGAGTTTTATAATCGCGGATTGTTTGTTGAAAAAAAATCACTTCAGTTTTTTGATGATAAAGCAAATATGTTTTTACCTGATCGATATGTTGAAGGAACATGCCCTAAATGCGGTAATGAAGAAGCAAGAAGTGATGAGTGTGAAAACTGCGGTTCACTTTACGATCCATCAGAATTAAAAAATCCCAAAAGCAAAATTTCTGGCGGAACACCAAAACTAAAAGAAACATCACACTACTATTTTCCGCTTGGTAAATATCAACCAGCTTTAGAAAAATATGTCGATGAAATGAATGAAAAGTATGGCTGGAAAGAAAATGTACTTCAGTACTGCCGCGGCTGGTTTAAAGATGGATTAAAAGATAGAGCAATCACTCGGGATTTGGATTGGGGAATAAAAGTCCCAGTGGATAGTGCGGCAGGAAAAGTAATTTACGTTTGGTTTGAGGCAGTGCTTGGTTACATTTCTTCAACAAAAGAATTATCGCAGCAAAAGAATGATCCTGATTTATGGAAAAAATATTGGCAGGATCCCAATACAAAGTATATTGCTTTTATTGGAAAAGATAACGTTGTATTTCACACAATAATATTTCCTGCAATCTTAATGGCTTGGAACGAAGCCGGTAAAACCCAATACTGTTTACCGCAAAATGTTCCAGCAAACGAGTTCCTGAATTTTGAAGGGAAGAAATTTTCCAAAAGTAGAAATTGGGGAATTGATGTTGATGAGTTTCTTGATTTATTTCCTGCTGATTTATTGCGTTACACACTTGCTGCTAATTTACCCGAAACACGCGATACCGATTTTTACTGGAAAGAATTTCAATCAAGAAATAACAGCGAGCTTGCTGATATACTTGGCAATTTTATCAATCGCACTTTTACATTTGTGTACAAACATTTTGATGGAAAAGTTCCAACTCTTGGAAAGCTCGAGGTGATAGATGAAGATATGCTGAAAGAAATTTCAGGTTATCCGAAGCGGGTTGCTGATCTTTTTGAAAAATATAAAATCCGTGATGGCGTGAACGAAATTATGAATCTCGCCCGCGATGGAAATAAATATTTTAATGATACTGAACCCTGGAAAACAATTAAATCAGATAAAGAAAGATGCGGCACAACTCTAAATGTTTGTCTGCAAGCCATCTATACTTTATCAGAATTATTTTCACCTGTTCTTCCATTCTCGGCAGAAAAATTATTTGTAATGTTAAACTCAAAACCTGTTGATTGGAAAGATTGCGGTAAACCACAATTAAAAGAGGGGCATCAATTGAATCAAAGTGAAATCCTTTTCCCAAAAATTGAAGATGAAAAAATTGAAGCACAGGTAAGTAAACTTCCTGCATCAGTGCCAGAAAAAGTTGAATTGATTACTTATGATGATTTTATGAAGATTCAACTTCGCACTGCTGAAGTAATTGAAGCTGAAAAAGTACCTAAAAGCGAAAAGCTTCTTAAGTTAAAAGTCAGACTCGATAATGAGGAGAGGCAGGTTGTAGCTGGAATTGCAAAAAGTTATGAGCCTGAAAAATTGATAGGTAAAAAAGTTGTAATTGTTGCTAACTTGCAGCCTGCAAAACTAATGGGATTAGAATCAAATGGGATGATATTAGCCGCTGAAAATTCAGAAGGCGGTTTGCAGGTTCTAAGTTTGCCAGATAATGTAAATAGTGGAACAAGAGTCAAATAATAAATTTAAGGGAAGAATAGAATGAAAAAATTTTTGTGGATAATAGTTTTTGCTTCAATTACGATTTTAGCTCAGTCAGAAAGCAAACTATCCCCGCAGCTAAAAAATGTTTTAATGAGTAAACAAACCAATGATAAAGTGCTTGTTTGGATTTTTATGAAAGATAAAGGCAGTAACACAAATTATTTCCTAAGTAATCCTGAGCTGGTGGTAAGTCAAAAATCACTTAACAGAAGAAGCAAAGTGCTATCAAAATCTTCGCTTATTTCCTTTTACGATATTCCGGTGAATATTGATTACATCAACGAATTACAAACTAATGGGTTTGAGCTCAAAAATAAATCACGCTGGTTAAACGGTGTTTCAGGCTACATTGAAGCTTCAAAACTGAGTAGTCTTTCAGATTTACAATTCATTAAATCAATTGATATTGTTAGAGGTTTTAAGAATGATGAAATTAAAAATGAAAATACAAGTCCAATTTTTACAGATAATCAGTTAACTAAAAATCCGGATCAGCCAAATTCATTTAACTATGGAAATTCATTCACGCAGCTTCAACAAATAAATGTACCGGCACTTCATGATTTAGGTTACTTTGGGCAGGGGGTAACCATCTGCCTGATGGATGCTGGATTTAATAGATTAACTCACGAAGCGTTCAGCACAATGAATATAATTGCTGCCTGGGATTTTGTAAATGGTGACTCTAACGTTGGCGATGAAGGTGATATGGGAAGCGGGTCACATGGCACTGAAACACTCTCCACCATTGGCGGATTCAAAGAAGGAAAATTAATCGGACCAGCATTCGATGCTGATTTCATTCTTGCTAAAACTGAAAATACTGACAGCGAAACTCCTGTTGAAGAAGACAACTGGATAGCCGCTCTCGAATGGGCTGACAGCATTGGTGTTGATGTAACTTCTACTTCGCTCGGATATCTTGATTATGACCCCCCTTACCAAAGTTACACCTGGGAAGACATGGATGGAAACACAGCCTTGATAACTATTGCTGGTGATATTGCTGTTGGCCTTGGAATTGTAGTGGTAAATTCTGCAGGTAACTATGGATTTAATTCAAGCCATAATACGCTTGGAGCACCTGCAGACGGCGATAGTATAATTACTGCCGGCGCTGTTGAAAGTAATGGACAGCGATCTTCTTTCAGCAGTGTTGGACCTACTGTTGACGGCAGAATAAAACCAGATGTTATGGCAATGGGTGATGGTGTTGTAGTTGCAAGCCCATCCAATGATCATCAATATACTTCTGCTTCGGGGACATCATTTAGCTGTCCTTTAACCGCAGGAGTGGCGGCACTTATTCTTACTGTAAATTCTAACCTCACGCCGATGATGGTTCGTGAAGCAATGTGGAATACTTCTTCAATTCATAACAATCCAAATAACTCGATGGGGTGGGGCATTTTAAATGCTCTTGATGCGGCAAATTATTTTCCCATTCCTGTAGAACTCCAATCATTTTCAGCTAACGTTATTGGAACAGATGTTTTATTAAACTGGATTACTTCTACCGAGAAAAATAATTCCGGGTTTGAAGTGCAAAGAAAAACTCAAGAGGAGAATGAATTTAAAACATTAATTTTTATCGAAGGGAATGGAACAACAACCGAACAAAATTCCTATTCTTTCATAGACAAAAATTCGCCATCCGGTTTTGTTACCTATAGATTGAAACAGATTGATCTCGATGGTAGTTTCGAATATTCAAATTCAATTGAAGTCGAAGTCATTTCACCAAAAGTATTTTCACTTGAACAAAATTATCCGAACCCATTTAACCCATCAACAAAAATTAAATATGTTATTCCAAACGTTGAAACATTGCAATCTGCTTCAATTCAAGTAACTCTAAAGATTTATGATGTTCTTGGGAATGAAATAACTACACTTGTAAATGAACAGCAACAACCAGGCATTTATGAAGTAGAATTTAACACAAAAGAAATGAATCTTACAAGCGGAGTATATTTCTACCAGCTTCGGGCAAATAATTTTGTTGAAACAAAAAAAATGATTCTGAATAAATAACTGATTGAAGATATAAAACATTAGAATACACAAAAATAATAGTGCTATCACAATCAAATTACCTTGTTTTTCAAAGCCCTATTGGGTAAAATTTAAAATTAAATTTAATAACTTTCTATAGGAGACAATTATAAATGCGTTCACCTTTTCTTTTTATGATCATTGGATTACTTGGCTTGCTGCTTTCATCATGTTCACCCGAACATTCCGAAATAGTAGTTTCAAAATTTGATGATACAGAGATCACGATGAAAGAGTTTGAAGATGCTTATGTAAAAAATGTTGGCGGAATTGAAGAAGCAAAGGCTGATTCACTTCCAAAACTTCAAAACTTTCTTGATCTTTATACCAATTTCAAGATGAAATTAAGAGATGCTTCAATAAGAGGCTTTGATAACAACGAAAGTCTTTCTGCTGAATTATTAGATTATCAAAGGAAAGTCGGTAGTTCCTATATTTTAGAAAAACAAGTTGTAGAACCTGCTGTTGAAAAACTTTATGAGAGAAGAAAAGAAGAATTAAGAGTCAGCCACTTAATGGTGCGCGCAACTGCTGGAAGCAATATTGATTCATTAAGACAAGTTGCTCAAATTTATCTTGACAGCATAAAGAACGGTGCTGATTATGAAACTATGGTAAAACGGCATTCTGATGATAATTTTTCCAAAGCATCCGGCGGCGATATTTTTTATGTAACCGGAGGGCAGCTTCCGTGGGAGTTTGAAGATGCTGCTTATAATACTCCGGTTGGGCAGGTAAACCCGGAACTTGTACAGACTAAATTTGGGTTTCACATTATTAAAGTCACAGATAGAAAACCGCGCATAGCCAAAATTAAAGCGAGCCACATATTAATTAGCTACCAGGACAGTGAAGGCAAAATTGATTCTGCAGCAGCGAAATTAAAAATGGATACAGTACTTGCAAAACTCAGTGCTGGCGAAAGTTTTGAAGATGTAGCAAAGCAATATTCAATGGATCCAGGCTCGAAGGATAAGGGCGGCGATCTTGGATTTTTCGAGCGTCGTATGATGGTGAAAGAATTTGATGAGGTCGCATTTAATCTGGAAATTGGTCAAGTTTCCAATGTTGTTAAAACAAATTTTGGTTATCATATCATCAAATGTACAGACAAACAACCCATCCCGCCTTTCGAATCAGAAAAAGAAAATTTGAAAAAAGTTTATCGTCAGGGAAGATTCAATGACGATAATAATATCTTAGTTGACTCATTAAAGTCGAAATATAATTATCAGCAGAATCAACAAACAGTCGATTTCTTATTAACCAATAGCGATGGTTTCCATTTTGGTGAAGAACATCCGAAGAAAGATGAGATCAGTACTATGACATTGTTCTCTGCAGCAGGCAAAAACTTTAACGCATTGGACGTTCTGCAGAGAATAGGGCAGGATAAAGAATTTGCTTCTAAAGAATTAAAATCAGAGGCATTTGAACCCGCACTTAAAAAAATCTCCGGCGAAATACTTTTGGAAGAAGACGCCATGAACCTCGATAAACGCGATCCGCAGTTTGCTTCTCTCATGAAAGATTATAGAGATGGAATTTATATTTTCAAACTTCAGGAGGAAGAAGTATGGAATAAACTTTCTGTAGATAGTACAAAACTCTATAGTTATTGGGAAGAGAATAAATCAAATTATGTTATGCCTGATAAAATAAGTTTCAGTGAAATTTATTCGGCAAAAGATTCTTTGATCAACCTTTATTACTCAATGCTTCAGTCAGGAGAAAATTTCGATTCATTAGCATTTAAATACACCGAACGACCAGGCTTTAAAACTAAGGCCGGCAATTATGGATTGGTGGATGTTACTTCTTCTGTCCTTTCGCGCGAAGCGAACAAACTTAGTAGTTCGGGACAGTTTTCCACTCCCTTTAAAAATGGTGCGGGTTATTCTATCTTCAAATTAAATTCGAAAGAAGCATCAAGATTAAAAACTTTTGAAGAAGCCAAACCCGAAGTTTCTGGCACTGTGCAGGAAATGGAAAGCAAGCGGCTGGAGAATGAATATATCATTGGGCTAAAGAATACCTACAATCCACAATATTTTTATGAAGAGCTTCAAAAAGCTTTTAAACAAGAATAATATATTATTTGGTTTCCTCACCGCAGTTTTTTTCTTAAGCTGCAGTGAGGAAAAACCAAAAGCTGGGTATCTTGCAAGAGTAAACGATACTTATCTTTCTGCTGAGGAATTTGAAAATCTATCGAAATCATCTTCTTTAAAAGGCAAGTTCCGTGAAGAAATTATCAGACAATGGATAGAAAAAGAGCTGTTATACCAGGAAGCTAAATCTGAAGGCATCACTGACGAGACTGAATTTAAAAGGATTATAGAAAATTCCCGCAAAGAACTTGCGACTTCATTTCTATTAAAAAAAATTATTGATGAGGCTTCATTGAATTTTGAAACTGAAGATCTTAAGAAATTCTATGAAAATAATAAAAAGCTTTTTACAGCGCGGCAAAAAACTTTCTTAATAAACAAAGTTGAATTTGAAGAAGAAGATCAGGCTATCCAATTTAGAACAACTGCTGTTGAGAGCGATTGGTACAAATCTATAAATGCATTCAGCGGCGATTCTGTTTTTCTTTCTTCTGTGGTCAATTCGCTATTTACTGAAAGTGATTTCTTTTCTGCCCGATCTTTCAGATTAGTTAATGGTTTGGCAGCCAATGAAATTAGTATTGTTTTTGAAAACGAAAACAATCATTATGAAGTACTCCAATTGCTTCAGAGTTATGAAGCAGGTGATCTAATGCCGTTCGAAGCCGTACGAAATCTTGTCGAAGCGGAATATCTTGCAGTTAAAAAAGAAGAAATTATTGATGCTTACTTAAAAGATCTTTATTCAAATAATGAAATTGAAATTATATACGGAAAGTAAATGAAAAAAAATCTGTGTTTGGCGCTATTTGTTCTACTAAACTTTTCAACGATGGCTCAACAGGTACTCGACAAAGTTGCGGCTATTGTAGATAATGAAATTATTTCACAAAGTGAGCTCGACTTTCAAACAGCATTATTTGCCTCCCAAAGGAAGGTTGATATTAATACTCCCGGACTTAAAGAAAAAATTCTGAACTCAATGATCGAAGACAAGCTTGTTTATGCACAAGCTAAACTTGATTCAATCGAAGTAACCGATGATGAAGTTAATCAGCGTATTGACTATCAAATCAATTCCTTCATCCAGCAATACGGCTCAAAAGAAAAAGTTGAGCAGGTTTATGGAATGACAGTAGAAAAAATTAAGCGCGAATTAAAAGATGACGTCAGAAAAAACCTGATGGTGCAAATGCTGCAGCAAAAGAAATTTGGTAACACCGAAGCATCCCGCAGGGAGGTGGAAGAATTTTACAGCCTCTATAAAGACAGCCTTGGTGTGATTCCTGAAAAATTAAAAATCTCTCACATCTATATAAATCCGAAAGCCTCAGATGATTCAAAGAAGAAATATTATCAACTTGCTCAGTCACTTTTAGATTCAATTAAAAATGGTGCTGACTTTGGAACGCTTGCTATTAAGTATTCCGAGGATCCTGGCAGCGCTGCTTCCGGCGGAGATCTCGGCTTTGTCAAAAAAGGTGTTTTCTATCCTGAATTTGAATCTGCCGCATTTGATTTACAGCCTGGAGAATTGTCAGCAGTAATTGAGTCTCCTGTTGGTTTCCACATCATTCAGCTCCTTGAACGCCGCGGTGAATCAATACATACACGCCACATACTAATTAAAATTAAGGCAGATGATCAGGCAGATCTTAGAGCAATTCAATTTTTAACAGATATTCGCGACACCATCATTCAAAATATTAATCAGTTCAAATCTTTTGCCGTTAAATACAGTCAGGATAAAGAGACTGCCCCATTTGGCGGCGATCTTGGAACGTATTACATCAATCAGCTTGATAAGAACCTTTTGGATGTTGTTTCTAAAATGAAGCAGGGGGAGATAAGTTTCCCGAGACGGATTGAATACTCGGCCGGAAATTATGGCTACCATATTGTTTATCTTGAAGAAAAAATTCCGCAGCATCCAGCTGATCTTGAAATTGATTATGCCGAGTTGAAAAAACTTGCTGATGAACAGAAGAAACAAAAAAAATATGAAAGTTGGATGACAGAATTAAAAACCAAAATTTTTTGGGAAGTGAAAATTTAAGTTTCCAAAAATTATTGAAAATTCCTCTAAAGAATTCTATCGTTGTCATCCGAACCTGTCGAAGGATGACTTTCTCTTGAATACATAATAATTAAAATCAAGTTATTACAATTAAAAAAGGTTGATGATTGAAAGACTCAGATTCACAAGTCAATGATGTAAAATTAGTCGAAGAACTAAAAACTAAAGTATCTTCAATAAAACAGGAACTTGCTAAAGTTATTGTCGGGCAGCATGAAATAATTGACCAAATACTTATTGCGCTGCTGTCAAACGGTCACTGCCTCCTGGTTGGTGTGCCGGGTCTTGCAAAGACACTGCTGATAAAATCATTAGCTGATGTGATGGATCTGAAATTCAACCGGATTCAATTTACCCCCGACCTTATGCCAAGTGATATCACGGGCACAGAATTAATCGAAGAAGATCCGCTGACTAAAAGGAGAAATTTCCGTTTCATTCCGGGTCCGGTATTTGCCAACATAATTTTAGCAGATGAAATAAACCGTACCCCTCCAAAGACTCAGGCAGCACTTCTTGAAGCGATGCAGGAACACAAAGTAACTGCCGCGGGTGTCAGCTACAAACTTGATGAACCTTTCTTCGTTCTTGCAACACAAAATCCTATTGAACAGGAAGGCACCTACCCACTTCCTGAAGCACAGCTCGATCGTTTTATGTTTAATCTCTGGCTTGACTACCCATCCTTTGAGGAAGAACTGAAAATAGTTGAAACAACTACAAGTCAGTATTCTGCAAAATTGCAAAAGGTAATTAATGGAAGTGAACTGACTTCCTTTCAGAATTTAGTTAGAAGAGTTCCTGTTGCTGATAATGTGATACAATATGCAGTAAAAATTGTCAGCCTAACTCGTCCTGCAAATCCTGAGGCACCAAAGTTTATTAAAGATTGGATAACCTGGGGCGCCGGTCCAAGAGCTTCGCAATATCTCATACTTGCTGCAAAGGCAAAATCAATTATTGAAGGAAGATTTACACCCAACATTGAAGACGTGAAATCAGCCTTGATTCCAGTGTTGAGGCACAGAATCATAACTAACTTCAGTGCAGAAGCTGAGGGAATCAGATCTGTTGAAGTGATTGAGAAATTGATCAACTAAGTTCTCAATAAAACTTATGAGATTTTCGCCGAATGTATGACTTTGGAACTAAACCTCGGAAATTTTGAGATCGTCAATTCTAAAATTTCTATATACTCTGAAAAAAGTTGTAGTGTCATCATAAGGCTTCACGATGGTGATATGGAAGTTAGCAAGCTAATAAACACTTTCTAATCAAAATATGTATAGAATGTGGTAAGGTTTTTTAGATACGGGAAATCTTGTAATTCTTCAGTGTGAAATATACCTGCGATGCTGCGGTTTTAACGACCGTTGCTGTCGGAACAGCCAGAAGCATTCCCAAAACACCAAACAACTGACTGCCTGCGATAATAAGTAGAATTATAACTATCGGGTGCATATCAACGCTTTTAGAAAATACGAACGGCTGAACTATTCCATTATCCAAAGTGTAGATGGTAAGCAAAAGTAGCGTGATGTATGGAATTTGTGAAAAGTCACCATATTGAATTACGGAAAAAACCATTGCAGGTATTCCGCCGATAATTGGTCCAAAATAGGGCACGAGGTGACCGAGTCCGGCGAGCAGTCCTAAAGGGAGGGAGTTATCAATGCCGATAAAAAATAAACCTAACCCCATTGTAACGCCGACAAAAGTAGCATCAAAAATCCACGCCCGTACAAATCTTCCAAGTTGATTAGAAATGCCTTTCAAGATCCAATAAGACATTTCAAAATATTTATTAGGGACTGCCTGTAAAATCCCTCGAAAAATTCTCCTGCTGTCCTTCAGTAAAAAGAAGGTAATGAAAGGAACGATAACAAGAATAGCAACGATTGAAACGATGCCGGAGAGCAAGTCACTAATCCTATCGAACGAGTGAACTATTTGATATGAAACAAAATCTTCAACCCGCTTAACGAGTTCGCCCGGGGTATAAAAAGGCAGATATGTGTAAATCTCTTTATCAATTTTAACTAAGCTGTCGTGAAGAGAAAAATCGTGAAGTGAATTGAGCAATTGGTTCAACTGAAAGAAAAATTTCGGAATGAAAAAAGAGAGCAATAGGTAAATTAAAAATCCGGCGGATGCAAAGACTATCAATGTAGCCGGAAGTTTACTCATACCGTTTTTTTCAAAGATTGAAACGAGCGGAATAAATATGAAGGTCAGCAAAACCGAAATGACTAAAATCACTACAACATCTACGAGTAAATACAAAATATAAAAGCTAATGAGTAAAGCAATAGCCAGGAGAATATAAGTTGATTTTTTAGTTGTAGTCATTTCAGATAATTCCAATACTAATTTATGATTGCTTCAACTCTCCTGATGTCCGGCACATCAAGCAGAAGCTGCCGCTCGATACCGGCTCGCAAAGTCATTGGCGACATCGGGCAGGCGAGGCAAGCACCTGAGAATTTTATTTTTACAATTCCATCTTCCGAAATACTAATTAGCTGAACATCACCGTCATCTGCTTGAAGGAAGGGACGGACTTTCTCAAGTGATTTTATTACTTTTTCATTTAAGGATATATCAGCCATAATGTTCATCTTTTAATCTTCATCATCAAGAATAATTTCGACTTTCTGCTGTGGTCTTGAATTGCGCAGATTTACCTGCTCGATCAGGTTATCCGCAATCTGAATCAAGATAGCTGCGTGTTCGGAATCAGGAATGTCATAAACAATAGGTACGCCTTTGTCTCCGCCGATTCTTACACGCGGGTCAATCGGAATACCGCCGATGAACGGAGCTGAAAGTTCATCCGCTAACTTTGAACCTCCGCCTGTTCCGAAAATATCATATTTTATATTAGTATCTGGAGCGATAAAATAACTCATATTTTCAACTACTCCCAGAATAGGAACATTAACCCGTTCAAACATTTTTAATGCTTTTCTTGCATCAATTAATGAAACTTCCTGGGGGGTGGTAACTATCACCGCTCCGGTAAGCGGAATAGTTTGAACAAGAGTTAACTGAATATCGCCGGTGCCGGGAGGCATATCAAATAATAAATAATCAAGATCACCCCAATCAACATCAGACATAAATTGTTTTACGGCGCCGCTTGCCATTGGTCCGCGCCAGATGACGGGGGCGTTGTCTTCAATAAGCAATCCAATGGAAATTAGTTTAATACCATAGCTTTCCAGTGGAAGCATCTTCATTGTTGTTTTACTTTGATAGACTTGCGGTTTGCCCGTTATTCCAAGCATCATTGGAATGCTTGGGCCATAAACGTCCGCATCAATCAATCCTACTTTTGCTCCTTGTTTAGCTAACGCTACTGCTAAGTTTACAGCAACGGTACTTTTACCGACCCCTCCTTTACCGCTTGCAACAGCGATTGTGTTTTTAACTCCCGGAAGAATTGCATCCTTTTTAGGGTCAGTGTGTGCTGTTACATTAATAGTTTTTGATACGAGTTTTAATTCTATTGATTTGAGAGAAGGGAAATCTTTTAAAATTAAATCTGAGAAGTGTGAAATAAGCTTTTTGTCTATTTGCGTTTGCGGAAGCGGTACAACAATTTCCGCTGTGAGACTACCATTGTTTTGTTCAATGGATTTAATTGAATTAAGTGTTAAAAGATTTTTATTGATTATATGATTGTCAGATTTCTTAAGTGTATTAAGTAAAGTTGATTTAGTTATATCTATCATTATTTAACATTTCCTTGTTATAATTTATTTATCTGTAAAATATTTAAAACATTATCTGATTGTTTTAGAAAAATTTCCGGATGACTTCATTGCATTATTCATAAACCACTCTTGAGAGTTTATTTTTTTTGAACCATCCTTGGCTTTAGCGAATCTGTAAGTCATATCGGAATAAAGTTCCCTTGCCTTAATATTATCTTTAGAATAAATTTTTAAAACGTTATTCCTAATTTCTTCTTTCAGGCTCACACTCTCAATTGGGAAAATAATTTCCACTCTACGATCAAGATTTCTTTGCATCAGGTCTGCACTGCTGAGGTAGAATTCTTCATTTCCACTATTATAAAAATAAAGCACTCTGCTATGTTCAAGAAATCTTCCTACAATACTACGAACAGAAATGTTTTCACTTAAGTCTTTAATGCCGGGTACAAGACAGCAGATCCCTCGAATTATCAATTCTATTTTGACACCGTTATTAGAAGCTTCGTAGAGGGCGCTTATCATCAAAGGATCAACTAACGAATTCATCTTCATTATAATTTTGCCTTCTGAACCGGCTTTGACATTTTCAATTTCTCTTAGAATAAGATACAAAACTTTTTCGCGCATATTTATTGGAGCTACAAAAAGTTTTTTAAATTCAGATTGTTTGGAGTACCCGGTAAGATAATTGAATATTTCGGAAACATCGGTGCAAATATCTTCATCGCAAGTAAAAAATCCGAAATCAGTGTAAAGTTTTGCAGTGCTTGCGTTATAATTGCCCGTTGAGAGATGTACATATCTTTTTACGCCGTCAAATTCTTTACGTACTATCAAGGTCATTTTGGCGTGTGTCTTTAATCCAACCAAACCATAAACAACATGTACCCCAACCTTTTCAAGTTCTTTTGCCCAGTAGATATTGTTTTCTTCATCGAACCGGGCTTTAAGTTCAACAAGAACTGCAACTTGTTTTCCACGCTCAGCAGCTTCAATTAATGATCTAACGATGGGGGAGTCAGAACCTACACGGTAAAGAGTTTGTTTAATTGCCAAAACATCAGGATCGGCCGCTGCTTTTTTTATCAGATCAATTACGCTTGAGAAAGAATCAAAAGGATGATGAATTAGAATATCTTTTTTACGCATTGTTGTAAAAATATCTTCTTCATCTTCAAAACCCTTTGCTGTTACAGGGTAAAAAGGTTTTTCCTTTAACTGATGAAGCGGCAGATTGTAAAGCGACATTACATCACTCATTCCGAGCGGACCATTAACAACCTGTACATCTTCGCGTTTAATTTCTAAATTTTCTATAAGCGTATCAAGCATAAACTCCGGCATTTGCCCTTCAACCTCAAGACGTACAACGCTTCCAAATCTTCGCTGTTTAATATTCTCTTCAATAACGCTCAGCAAGTCATCGGCTTCATCTTCTTGTAATTCAATATCAGTATCTCTTGTGATTCTGAATTTGTGTGCTTCAAGGATTTCAGTTCCGGGGAAAAGGAATTTAAGATTGGCTTTTATCAAATCGCCAAGCCAGATAAACCGTGCAGAGCATTTTCCATTCACCTGAATTTTCTTTTGCGGGTCTATTATTTTATCAATCTGCATCAATCGTGGCAGTATGCTTGGTACTTTAACCCTTGCAAAATGATTTTCGCCGTTCGGCATTCTTACAAGTATAGCAAGGTTTAAGCTCAAGTTTGAAATGTATGGGAATGGTCTGCCGGGATCAAATGCAAGGGGGGTTAAGACGGGATATATTTCTTTGGTGAAGTAGTCGGTAAGTATAGCTTTTTCTTTCTCATTTAGATCGTTATATCGTAATACAGATACGCCATGGCTTTTAAGTGTAGGAACAATCTCTTCTGCCCACAATCTATTGAGCTCTTTAATCATCGGCTTCAAAGTTTTCTCAATCTTCTGAAGTTGAACAATAGGAGTTAATCCATCAATAGACGGTTCAGCTACCCCGGCGGCAATTTGCTCTTTTATCCCAGCAACTCTAATCATATAAAATTCATCAAGGTTGGTGCTAAAGATTGAGAGAAATTTTATTTTTTCCAGTAAAGGAAGCTCAGGGTTAAGCGCTTCGTCAAGTACCCGTCGATTAAATTCCACCCAGCTTAAATCACGATTGAAAAAATTCGCGGGATTATTATACTTTTTTAGTAAATCTTTTGTGCTCATATTATTTCTGTTTTCGGATTGAAATATAAATTATTTAATCCTAAAATTCTGTGATAAAAGAAATAATTAGCTATTATTGTGCCACCTAATGAATATTTCCTCAATTGTTTTTCATTGATTATGCTTAAAATTGAGCTATTGATTTTGCGAAACAATTAGCTAAGTAAATATTGGAAAATAAAGAAGTAAAAAAGATAGAATTAGTACTTTTTCGATTTGAAGAAAAATTTTTAATAATAATAATTTGTAAAAATTGAATTTCAATCTGACTTTTCATGCTTTTGTTATAGCAGTTACTTTAATTGGTGTAGCCATTGGACGATACCCAAAACTGAGAATGAACCGGGCAACAATTGCATTTGTCGGGGCGGTAGTGCTTGTACTTACCGGTGCACTTTCTCTTGATCAGGCATTTTCAGCGATTGATATGAACACAATAGTTCTGTTGTTTGCGATGATGATAATTAATGCTAATCTTCGAATGTCTGGTTTTTTTGGAATTATCTCTGACAAAGTTGTACAAATCTCACACACTCAAAATCACCTTCTGATAATCATAATTTTTACTTCCGGGATTTTATCCGCACTCTTTTTAAATGATACAATAGTTTTAATGTTCACTCCGCTCTTATTAGAAATAACAAGGAGGGGTGATATAAATCCAATTCCGTATTTAATAGCGCTGGCAGCTTCAGCCAATATTGGATCTGTGGCTACTATAATTGGTAACCCACAGAACATGCTCATCGGAATCAGCTCAGGAATTGACTTTAGAACTTTTGCATTTCATTTAACTCCAATATCAATAATCGGGTTGATAGTCTGCTTGATTGTAATAAAAATAATTTACTGGAAGTCTATCCGATCGAATAAGATTAATTTCTCTTCACATAAATCAACCAGACCATACAAACCTCTTCTTTATAAAAGTATCATAGCTTCAATATTAATGTTGATAGCTTTAAATATTGGTGTGTCAATCACACTTGCAGCTATTGGAGGTGCATCATTACTCTTAATTACGAGAAGACTAAAACCCGAAAGAGTTTTTAGAGAAATTGATTGGACGCTATTAGTATTTTTTGCATCACTTTTTATAGTAACCCATTCAATTGAAACTACCGGATTATCAGATAAAATTTTCAATTCAAATGTAGTTTGGATAACAAACGATTTATGGCGTTTTTCCGGAAGTGCTGTGCTGCTGAGTAATTTAGTTTCGAATGTTCCGGCAGTACTTCTTTTCAAACCAATTATAAAAATGATGATTAATCCTCAAATAGCATGGTTAGTTTTGTCTATGGCAACAACATTTGCTGGAAATTTAACATTGATTGGCTCTGTAGCGAATCTTATAGTTGCCGAATCAGCAACGAAGGAGGGAGTTAAGCTGTCATTTATGGAATATTTAAAAGCAGGCATTCCTATCACAATAGCAACTGTTATTTTGGGTGTAATTTGGTTTTTGATCATCTCTTGAATGAACGCTTTAGATAATAACTAAATAGATATTTATTTAATTATTTTTTATGGAATCCATTTTTATCTTCAGATCCAAAAGGGGATCGAAAAATCCCAATTGCAACAAAAAGATAAACAAGAATTACCAATAAGATCAAATAAAATAGATTAATCATATTCTCCTTCAAAGAATAGATATTATTAATATGACACTTATTGGAAAATTAGAAGAAAATTTTTTAGAAAATTGTCTTGAAGCGGTCTTTTCGAAAAGATTTTAGATTGAAAAGAGGTTGAAATACAAAAGAGGCGGTCTTAAAAGTGTCATTCCGTAGCAAAGCAAACGGAATCTATTGCTTCGATTCTGTTTAATCTTTAGAACCTGATTCCGATGTATCGGGATTGGGTGGCAAAAACAGACTTTTGAGACAGCCTCTCTCAAGTTTAAATGATTATTTTGCAGCGATTATTTCGTTGGCAAATAATTTTTGAAATTCTTTCGGTTTTCTTTCTTTCCAACTTCCTTTATGATAAGCATACCCGGCAATCAACGGAAAAGCGATAGTCGCTTCTGCATAAACCATCTGCTCAAATGTGGTAGAAACTTTTCCCCAACTGCTGGCTTCTTTCAAAGTTGAACCGGATAAAGCACCATCTCTTTCATCAGCAACTGTGATTTGAACGGCATATTTGTGCATCTGTGCATCTTCCTGTAGAATATCTGCAGCAACAACAATATCCTGAGTGAAGTTTTTAGGTACCCCACCCCCAACCATAAATATCCCTGTCTCTCTGCAATTTAATTTTATTTTTGTCAGTTCAAGAAAATCTTTTGCAGAGTCAACAGAGACATGTTTATCGGGGTTATTTGTCTGATGTATAATAAACCCAAAACCGGCAGAACAATCAGAGAAGGCGGGAACAAATATCGGGACGTTCTTTTTATAAGCCGCGTATATAACCGAATCATCTACTTTTGGTCCGCCATTAATTTCAAGATATCTGCCAAACTCATAAAGAAATTCTCTGGAGGAATAAGGTTTTGGCTCCATCAAATCGAAAATTTTTCCACAAGTTTCATCACAAATTCTTAGCTCATCTTCATCAATAAAAGTATCGTATATTCTGTCAATATGAAGGTCTCGCATTTCATTGTCATCAACAAATGGAGACCCAATGTAGTGCTTAAATCCAAGTGCTTCAAAGAAATCCTGATCAACCATAATAGCCCCTGTCGAAACGATCGCATCCACCATGTTATTCATAATTAAATCATAAACAACTTTCTTCAAACCTGCGCTGAATAAACTTCCGGCGAGAGTGAGAACGATACCGCAATTTTTATCTTTTTGCATCATATCAAAAATTTTTGCTGCACGATTCAAATCTCGTGAAGAAAAAGCCATATGTTCCATTGCATCAACTAATGGAACGACATTGTGCTTTTTAATATCAATGTGCCGGATAACATCTTTTAAATAATCTTTTTTTGTTGACATTTTATACTCCTTCTTTTTTCTTTCAAATATAAATAATCTTTAGGTAAACCAAAGCGCAATTGAGGAAAACATTTTTCTATCAGAAAAATAATTTGGCAAACCTTAACACACCTTGTTTCCAAGGAACGCGATGGGAAATGCCGCTAGTGTTTTCAAATTCATTAAGATGATCCAAGTACCATTTGTAGTTTCTGATTAATGCATCTTTGTTTGAGAATTTTGGTTTGAAGCCGAGATTTTTTTCTGCTTTTTCGATTGAAACAAAGGAATCTTTTGAAGCAGTTTCATAAACCCACTTATAGAGTGGCGAAAGTTTTAGTGCTTCCAAAATTCTTAGCAGCCATATAATAGGCGACTCCGGCAGTCCAACAATCTTTTTTCCGTAGCCTGCATAATCCAAAACTGCCTGATAATCCTCACGCATAGTAGTAAATTCTTTTGCTCCAATATTAAATGTATCATTAACAATATTCTGATCAAGTGTACAGCATAAGTAAATTGCCTCGCAAAGATCTTCCACATCCAATAATTGATATTTATTTTTACCGCTGCCTATCATTGGGAAGCCGCGTTTGTCTTTCGCCCAATCGTAAAACAAAGCAAACACACCCAATCTTTCAGGACCAATGAATGATTTTGGACGAATAATAGGAACACACATTCCCTCATTACGTTTTTTTAAACATTCCTCCTCGGCTAAAATTTTAGCCTTACCATAGTGTCCTACTCCATCAAGTTTATCGTATTCAAACAAAGGGTGGTGATCAGGGATTCCGTAAACAGCAGTAGAGGAAATGTGAATAAATCTTTTAACATTATTTTTTTGTGCTTGTTTCAGAAGTAAACGAGTTCCCTCAACATCTGTTGAAAAAATTTCATCAGCAGAATAGAGTGGAAGAGCAGCAGCAGTGTGAATCACAATATTTATATTTTTTAATGATTTTGAAACTATCGCTTCATCGCGAATATCACCCGTAACAATTTCTATTTTCTCATTCATGTCCTTGTAATTAAAAGGGACAATATCCAGCGATACTATTTCATGACCTCTACTATGTAAATAACGAACGAGATTTATACCGAGAAAACCGGCTCCGCCTGTAATTAAAAATTTCATTTTGGCTCCGAGTGATGCTTTTATTTTTTAAGTTAATTCTTCTATCTAATCTAATGGAGTTGAATTAACCTATTCTTAATCGTAATTTCGATTAAATGAATTTTGAATATTTAAATAACAAAAATAAAAAACTTTATCTGAGTTTTGCTTTATCTGCTTTAACTCATGTATTTATTTTTTTGCTTTTAGCTTTTTTATTAGGGATAAAGATTAAGAAGCCGATTATAAACCCCATCTTTTTGGAGTTCAATAACATTACAGAATACCCTCGCGATGAATTTGAAACATCGAAGTCGGAACCGAATAATTCCCAAAAATTAAAACAGATGAATGAGAACACAAAAGAATTAGTTGAACCAATAAAACAAGTGCCATTGAACTACTATTTATTTTCTGATTTAGATGCTGATACTTCCGATTTGCAGCAAGTATATTATGAAACTACACTTGACGTTACGATAAAATACCCCGCTGGATGGACATTTATTGATCAAAATGTTAAGAATAAATTAGATGGCGTGACATTCTGGTTAATTAATTCAGAAATTAAACCTCCGCCTTATGTCCATCTCGAAGTACTTGATAAATATCTGTTCAACCCCGCAAAATTTAATGATAGTTTGAAAGTCTCTGATTTCTGGATCTATTATGCAGAACCAAAAGAACTGGAAGGACAGATAACGCAGGTGCTTTACATTCGTACGGATATTGATGTGGATTTTAGTTTAAAAATTATGGTTAATAATTGGGAAAATTATAGAAATTTTCAGCCAAAATTGCTTGGAATGTTAAAAACCTTTGATTTTAAGCGATCTTTGTTCTAACCGATCACCTCAACTTTAAACAATGAAATGTTTTAGACTTAATATTCTTGACTTTCTACATACATAAAAGTATCTTTACAAACTTATTTGATAAAATTTATCCAATTTGGAGTGTATTCTTGAAACAAGAAAAATTAACAAGATTTATTACCACTGAAGACGCGAATCGAAAGTGGTACATAGTAGATGCAAAAGATAAAGTCCTTGGTCGTTTGGCTACAGAAGTTGCCCGTGTAATACGAGGCAAACATAAACCGATTTTTACCCCTAATTTCGACACGGGTGATTTTGTTATTGTAATAAATGCCGCAAGTGTTCGGTTCACCGGCAAACGAGAGACTTTAAAATCTTATTTCTGGCATAGCGGTTACCCGGGCGGGCTTAAAAATGCCAAATTGCAGAATGTTCGTGCAACCAAACCAGAATTTATTATCGAGAATGCCGTTAAAGGAATGTTACCAAAAAATCGTTTAGGTAATAAATTAATTAAAAAGTTGAAAGTTTATGCTGGAGAAGTCCATCCTCATGCAGCACAGAAACCTGAAATATTAAGTTTTTCGGAGAAAGTATAAATGGCAGATCAAATTTTTATCGGAAGAAGAAAAACTTCTGTAGCACGTGTAATATTAAAAAACGGTGAAGGAAAAATCACAGTCAATGGTATCGAATTTGAAAAGGCATTCCCGCAGGAATTAGACAGAGAAGATATTATAGCTCCATTTAGAGTGACAGAGACACTTGGTCAGTATGACGTTAGAATTAACGTTAATGGAGGAGGCACTACAGGACAGGCTCAAGGCATCAGACTTGGGATTTCGAGAGGTTTAGTTAGTATAAATCCTGAATTTAAACCCCTCCTTAAAGCCGAAGGATTTATGACACGAGATCCAAGAATGGTTGAACGTAAAAAATATGGACAACCCAAAGCACGCAAACGATTCCAGTTCTCTAAGAGATAAAATCGGATTAAGTTCATAAACGTTTATTTTAATAAAAGATTTTACCTTTTAATTATTTAATTAACATACTTTCGGATTTACCTCCTGTGCCTCGATGGATCGGGGTGGAAGGCAAAGTTGAAGAAAGTAGCAGAAAACAACAGGAGACAAAATGAAAAAAATTGAGATAACTCAGCTTATCGAAGCTGGGGCGCACTTCGGACATCTTACCCGTCGTTGGAATCCTAAAATGAAGAATTACATCTTCATGGAACGAAACGGCATTCACATCATTGACCTTAAACAAACACAATCCTTACTCTATCAGGCAGCTGAGAATTTATCTAAATTTGTTGCTGATGGTAACAAAGTTCTTTTTGTTGGAACTAAAAAACAAGCAAAAGGAATTATTGAATCAGAAGCTAAACGCTGCGAAATGAACTGGGTTAGTGAACGTTGGCTCGGCGGCATGCTTACGAATTTTTCTACAATTAGAAAAAGTGTTAAGCGTTTGACAAATATTGAAAAGCAGGAGATTGACGGAACGTTTGATAAAATTACCAAGAAAGAAAGACTCTTTCTTACCAGAGAAAAAGACAAACTCAAAAAAATTCTTCAGGGGGTCGAAACGATGGCTAAACTTCCAGGAGCTATTTTTGTCGTTGATATTAAAAAGGAAGCTATTGCTGTTCAGGAAGCAAAAAGATTAAATATTCCTGTATTTGCTATTGTGGATACCAATTGTGATCCAAATGAAGTTGACTATATGATTCCCGCTAATGATGATGCAGTAAAAACAATAGAAATAATTACTCAATTTCTATCTGATGCTATAATTGAAGGTGCGGCTAAAGCTAAAGAACTTAAAGCTGAAGAAACTGCTGAGAGAGAAAGATTACGAAAGGAAAAAGAAGTAAAAGATTCTGAAGAAAAGAAAAAAATAGCTAAAGCAAAGTCTGAATCTAAATCTGACGAAAGTGAAGCGGAAACCGACTCTGCACAATCATAGAATTGATTTTTAAATTTTAATAAAGGGAAAAATATTTAAATGGAAATTAGTGCAACTCAAGTAAATGAATTGAGAAAAAAAACCGGCGCGGGGATGATGGACTGTAAAAAAGCCCTCACCGAAGCAAATGGTGATATCGAAAAAGCAATCGAGGTGCTTCGTAAAAAAGGAGCTGCCGTAGCTGCTAAACGTGCGGAAAAATCTGCTAATGAAGGTATTATTCTTACTAAAGTTTCGAGCGATAAAAAAGAAGGTGTAATTCTACAGATAAATTGCGAAACGGATTTTGTTGCTAAGAGCGAAGATTTTATTGCCTTCACTAACACAGTCATTGATACTGTGTCTGAATTAAAACCCGAAAATGTTGAAACTCTTTTAGCAAAAAGTTCTTTAATCAGCAATGGAATAAATGATCTGCTTGGTAAGGTAGGGGAGAAAATTGAAATCTCCCGTTTCAAAATCGAAACATCGCCCGATGGTTTAATTGTTGATTATATTCACATGGGCAGCAAACTCGGCGTATTAGTCAAGTTTGAAAATGCACCTGCTGATAACAACGAACTTGCCGTAATAGGGAAAGATATAGCAATGCAAGTGGCTGCAATGAAACCTATCACTACTTACCGCGAAGAAGTGGCTAAAGATATTGTTGAAAAAGAAATAGATATTTATAAAGAACTCGCCCGAAAAGAAGGCAAGCCCGAAAACATGCTTGACAAAATTTCAACCGGCAGATTAAATAAATTCTTCCAGGAAAATTGTTTGTTCGAACAGGCTTTCATTAAAGATAATACTAAAACTGTCGGCTCGCTTATCAAGGACTTTAACACTAAAAATAACACACAAGTTAAACTTTCACTCTTCCACCGGTTTCATCTTGGTGACGAAAGAAAATAATTGATTCTTAAAAAGGTCTTAATATTATTAAGACCTTTTTTTTATATTAAGCCATCACAAAATAATTTTAATGAAAAATCTTAAATACAAAAGAGTGCTGTTAAAACTAAGCGGCGAATCTTTATTAGGCGATAAAGGATTTGGCATTGATAACAAAATCTTAGAATTTTTTTCTGCTGAAATCCAAAAGGTTCATGAAGCCGGTGTGGAGCTGGGAATAGTTATTGGAGGAGGTAATATTTATCGCGGACTCTCTGCTCATGCTCAGGGAATTGACCGCGCAACCGGTGATCAAATGGGAATGCTGGCAACTATGATAAATTCTCTGGCATTACAAAATGCAGTTGAGAATAGAGGTATCCACACAAGATTAATGAGCGCAATTAAAATGGAGGAGATTGCCGAGCCTTACATTCGCAGGAGAGCAATGAGGCATCTTGAAAAGGGAAGAGTTGTCATTCTCGGCGCCGGTACGGGGCATCCATATTTTAGTACCGATACTGCAGCTTCGCTTAGAGCGGTTGAAATTGGTGCAGAAGTTATCGTAAAAGGTACGCGGGTAAATGGTGTTTATGATTCTGACCCCGAAAAAAATTCTGATGCAATTCAGTTTGAACACATAAGTTATATTGATGTAATTCAGAAAAACCTGCGCGTGATGGATTTAACTGCGGTTAGTTTATGCCAGGAAAATAAATTACCGATGATTGTTTTTAATATGGATATACCCGGAAATTTATTGAAACTTGTCTCCGGTGAACAAGTTGGAACATTAATAAATTAATTTTTCGATGCAAATAAATTTAAGGTGTTAAAATGGAACAGGTAATTAAAGACGCTCAAAACAGGATGAACAAATCTATTGAAGCTTTAAGGACGGAGCTTGCCAAAGTTCGAACAGGTAAGGCTACTACTGCATTGCTCGATGGAATTAAAGTTGATTATTACGGTAAACCCTCACCTTTGACTCAAGTCGGAAATGTTTCCGTACTTGATCCGCATACTTTGTCTATAACTCCGTGGGATAAATCTATGGTTTCAGTCATTCAGCATGCTATTCAAGAAGCTAACCTCGGTTTTAATCCCATTAGTGATGGAACGAATCTTAAAATACCTGTGCCCCCCCTTACAGAAGAAAGACGAAAAGATTTTGTTAAGCTGACAAAAAAATTCGGTGAAGATTCCAGAGTTGCCATCAGAAATATCCGCCGAGATGCTAATGACCATTTAAAACGTGAAGAAAAAGACAAGAAAATTTCTGAAGATCAACTGAAAGAAGGCGAAGCTAAAATTCAAAAGATGACTGACGAACACATAAAGATGATTGATGATGTTTTAAAGCACAAAGAAAAAGAAATCATGGAAGTCTGATCATTCACACGATTTTTATTGTCATGCATGCTTTTCTTTTTTCACTCGATCCACTTTTTACCCCCTACCAACTAGACAACATCAAATAAATAAGATTTTGAGCACTCTACGCGACCTTGAAAGACGTCTCCCGGGAAGGCGTAGAGAGTTATAAAACGAAGAAAGATTCCAACAAATTTAGCTGTAGATGAATATTAGGCTAAGTTTTTGAGAACGATGCTGCGAATTTGACTACAGAGCGATGTTTTTGTGTACGGTGCAACGTACAAGGGAATATTAATAGTATCAAATTTCATTTTTTTTGAAGTGATAAAAATTGATGTAAAACTATAAAAAAAACTCCGATGGCATTGTCATCGGAGGTTTAAAATTTATGAGAAATTACTTCAGAAGCATCAGTTTTTTAGAAGCTGTAAAATCATTTGACTTTATTGTGTAGATGTAAACTCCGCTTGCAAGTTTGCCTGCGTTAAAGTTTACTTCGTACCTGCCTTCATTCTTAAATTCATCAACAAGAGTAGTTACTTCTCTGCCGAGTATGTCGTAAACTTTTAGAGTTACGTTTCCGGCATTAGGAATTTGGTACTTTATTGTTGTTGATGGATTGAATGGGTTGGGGTAGTTTTGAGCTAATGCATAAGTTAACGATTCAAGTTTGCCTAAATATGAAATATTATCGTAGATTTTTTTACCAAGTGTTTCCGAATCATTTTGTTCATTGGATAGATGATAATAATATTCACCCATAACTTCTGTAACTAATCTAAAATAATATTCATCTGCTGTTACTTCGCTACAATCAACAGAGTAGTTGGTATTATCGTGATCAAAGAGAGTGTTTTTATCGAATGTAACTTCATCAAACAGCCCGACGACTTCACCTGAATTTGCATTTACTAACTCTACCTTGTATACTATCTCATCATTATCACTTAAAACAGTCTGGGCAACCTCAGGATTTAAAACAAAATAATATACAGAGAATAAAAGCTGGGAGGTGTGATCAATATAAAAATTTTCTGTTCTAAAATATTGATTAAATTCGCTTACCCCCGGTATTGGTAAAGTATCTGATTTCTCAATAAAAAGGATATTTTCACCATCTAACCTTAAGTCCCCAAAGCTGAATACGAATTCAACCTCTTCCTTTCTCACAACACCAGTTCTTGAATATCCCGGTTCGAGGGAAGTAATTTTGGACAAAAAGTTTGTATTACTCTTCTGAAGGTGAAAAGGAGCGGTTGCATTCTCAAAAACTACTGCCTTGATCTGCGAAAAATTACCGCCGCTTGATAGTTGAACTTGTATTCCGTTTTCATTAAAACTTCCTGCCGCTGTATAACCAAAAGCAGTACGCTTAATCCATCTGCAGGATTCACCATTGTTTTGAGAATAAGCAATTACAGAATTAGTGACTCCATTTTCTGTTGTAGAATTGTTATTAGAATAATTTACATTTAAACCTGCAGCATAAAAATCACCCCCTGATGTTATCCAAAAGGGCCTGACTAAAACCCGTGATACCCAAATTAAGTCTGTTTCTTCTCCCGCTACCAATTTGCTGGGATTTTCGTGTCTGCCTGCCTTCCAGATAATGATTGCCTGATTAAAATCTGTGAGACTTACTGAGGGGTACTCGTTTGTACTGTAGCCGGCACCCGTTGAAACGTTGTATGAATTAGGTTCAAAATATCTATTGCCGTATGGAACACCACTGACATAGCTGTGTAAATATCTAATTGACGAATTTGACTGCTGCCATACAATGTGAAGATTATCACTGTTATCTCCTACAATGGACGGATTTAAAGAGTATTGATTTGTCGTTGGTAAATTGATCGGACCTTCAGTCAACCATTGACCGCCGTTGTAATATTTACGCCAATACCTTTAGGCGAAGAGGAAGATGGTTTGTAAACAACAAAAATCTCGTGAGCCGTATATGCTACTACAGGTTTAATATTGCCAAAATAATTTGGATCAATCCCAGTTTCCGGTATCTGGGTAATAACAGGGCTATCGTTGTTCAGTAAATACTTTTCAGCAAGAAAAACACCTGCGAAACCGTTCATTCCCCCTTCAAAAACTGTTGCAGAAGTGTATCCATCAAAATCATCAATAGATGGATTCTTCAATTGAAGATCAGATTCTTCGGCAAAGATAAATTCATTTGACCAGACACCGTTAAAATCAGTAGTATTGCTTTGTGTACTCCAGATTTTACCATAAGAAGGGTAAACAAGATGATATTTCCCCTGACTGTCTAAAACAATTTTTCTCTGCCCGTTACTTGTAAATGCATCTGATTGAGCAGAGGTGAAATGTCCTTTGTAATTTGCAGTAAATGAACCGCTTGGGGGAATATCGTCAGGTACTTTTATGTTTTGAATAGTCGTACTTGTGCTTCCCGTATTCCAATTTAGGAAATTCCAGTTTGTGTTATAGCGCTGTGCGGTTATTGGAAGGGCGGTGATGCTGTATTCATCTTGTGTGTTGGAATTGTAAATAAAGGCATCGAAAGACTCACCAAAGTCAAACGTATAATTTCCATCTGGATTCTGCTGCCAAGACAATCCGAAATCATCAGTACTCGTCCCGCCTTCTAAGTAGTTTTTTACTAATATGGGTTGGGTGGGGTAATAATAAATATTAATCGGTTTTGGATTCGTTGGAGGTGTATAAGGGAAAGCATAATTATTGATTGGATTGTCAAAAGGATTAGAAGAAAATCCATTCCAATGCCTGAATTTTGACCCGGTTAGCACTCCACTTACGAAATAATCATTATCACTAAAAGTCTCCGAATTATTGAAAATAAACCCATTGTTCGGAATAGGATAAGGAACACCATTTATTTCAATTTCTGATGAGGAAGGATTGTCATTTGAGTATGCTTTGAATAACAAATTAACTTTATTTGGAATTATTCCCATCTTTACTGAAGTTGGTTTGTTAGAACCAACAGTTCGATTAGAGGTGAAAACAGAAAAAATATTGTTATCATTTGCAGTTATTCCATTATAGTCACCTATAAAGACTTCTTCGGCATTCCAAAAACTTTCGTCATAATTAAAATGATCTATTAATTCAGGATCCTGAACAGTCGTGAAGCCATCCAGGGAAATTGCTAGTAAACTATAAATTTCAGTTGAGTGTACATCGACCATAGACTGGTACACAACTGCTAATTTTCCATCAGCGGTTGAAGTGATCCAAGGGAAGAATTCATCTCCTGCACCAGAAAAAATGCCATCGGTCAACACCCAAGTAACGCCTTGATCAGTTGATTTTGCAAGTATTATTTCATCATTATCACCTTCTAGTTTTTCTGCAAATGCTACATACAAATTACCCTCAACAGAAGTTATAGAAGGGAAAAGGTTGACGCGGAAATGAGTCTCTGAAAAACCATACCCTTGACCCATCCAATGATTTCCTAAATATTCCCAACCAATGTGTTGGATATCTGAAGCAATAGTCACTGGGCTGCTAAAATTTTTACCCCCATTAGTCGAGCGTGCGATCCTAATATTGAATTGACTGCCTAACTTTTCTTCATAAGCAACGTATAGAGAAGAATTAGAAGTTAAAAAGTAAGGTACAGGACCCTGAAGAGAATTATTGTTGGTGAATACTGATGCAACAGTATAAGGACCTGTGAATTGCAAGGTAGATGAATTTCCTACTATAAGATTAATATTCATAGTGCCGTCATTACCAGTATTGTAATGATACGCTATAAAAATGTCATTACTAGTGTTATCGTACTCAGCAGTTTTTATATAGATATAGGGTTTATCTATCAAATAATAATTATTATTTTCAGTAATGACTGTAATTGAATTTGGTAGCCATGTCATACCAAAATCAGTACTTTTATTAATAAAAATTCCTGATGAGTCATTATAAACTGAAAGATAAACAAAATAAGCATTACCATAAGCATCAAAGCTAACACTGGGATCAGAGTCATCTGTTGATGAACCATTAAAACCGGCCGGCATCGTCCCGTTAGTCCATGTTTCTCCATCGTTACTCGATGTAAAAACACCAACTGTATTTATATTTGTTCCGTTATAATTTGTCCCCACTATCAAATGATTCCCGAAGACTGCAACCGAAGGCTCATTTGTTCGGATTGCAGGATCGTTGATATTAGTGACTAGATGAGTATAGGGGAAATCTTGTGAGAATATCACAGTAGGAAAAAGCACGAATAAAGTAACTACTAACTTTAACATTATAACCTCTAGATTTATTATTGTTTATTGCCGCGGTATATTACGGCTTGACTATTATTGTCGCCAACTAAATAAACTATATCCTTAAAAACCATTGCTCCATAGAAGAATATCGAAACGGGCAACTCATATTTCTGCCAATCCAAACCATTAAAATGACCGATCACACCAAAATATCCTGCTGCAAATACATTATTGCTTGCTGAACCTCTAACTATTGTAATTAGTACATCAAAGTCATAATCAGTCAGCCAGTTTTCTTTTATTTTTCTTTCCATCTTTAGAGCAGCAAGATATATTTCACTTGGATCACTTCCCCATACTGAAATGAACGGCCCGTAAGTATCTGCATTAAATGTTGAATAGCTGCCGGTTCTTATGGTTACCCATTCAAAACCATTATATCTAAACAATTCGCCGTAGGAATTAAGTACATCACCTGAAACAGCATAAATTTCATTTTTGGAAAAACCCCAGATATCCCAAATTCCACTTTCAGCATCTATTCCCATATCTTCTGCTTTTACCCCATCCCAATGGATTATTTTTCCCCAGGCATTCCCAAAATACATATCACTGCTGCTTGTACCCCACAGGCTGGTGTAGGGTACATTATCGTGCAAAATTTCGTCTGTGTCTTCTATTCCATTCCACTTAGCTCCGTCATAATAGAAAATTCCCCCACCTGCTACCCATATATCATTTGACGAAAATCCAAATATTACGCTTCCACCAACTGTACTGTCTGGATTCCACTGAATGCCATCCCAATGAAGACCGCCATAAAATATTCCGTTTATTTCCATTCCACCCACCACCCAAACATTATTCTCATCAGTTCCCCAAACATCATATAGTGTATTCGGATAACCTGCGTCTCCAAAGGTATATTCCTGCCAGGTGTAATCGTGGCTTGTTGGGGCAAGTGTTTTTTGGGTCACTATGTTGCTTGTGTCTTTTTCTTCGCCAAGGC
>DAOLIQ010000034.1:0-31247 GCA_035328465.1 Ignavibacteriaceae bacterium
CTGGTTTGATTTGGAATTATGTAATGAAAGATCCAATAATTCAAAATGGATTAAACAGACTTGGATTTGAATACATTAAATAAAATTTAATTCGTGTTAATGAGTGGAATTCGTGGCAAAATTTTTAATTATGACTTATAAATGCAAAACAACCAAATAACCCTGAACATAATTTTCACAATAGCCCTACTGGTATTTGGAAACAATAAACTAAGTGCTCAATCAACAACGCTGGATGATTTTGAAAGCAGTAAAGGTTGGGGTATAATAAAAGCTGACGGAGTTGATCTTTCAATTTCAAATGATGGTGGATTGCACGGCAATGCAATAAAGTTTGACTATGATTTTACTAAAGGCACTGGATATGGCGGCATTCAAAAGTTCTTTGCGATTGATTTACCGGAAAATTTTGAATTCACCTTTTACGTTAAAGCCGAATCGCCCTCTAATAATTTCGAAATAAAATTTATTGATAGCACAGGACAAAATGTATGGTGGGTAAACAATCGTAATTATGATTTCCCGAAACACTGGAAGAAAATCCGGATTAAGAAAAGGCATATTAATTTTGCCTGGGGTCCAACCGATGATCAATCATTAAAACGAATTGACAGAATAGAATTTACGATCGCATCATTCGTCGGGGGAAAGGGAACTGTTTGGTTAGACGATTTAAAATTCGAACCACTTCCGCCTGAGACAAATATTTATCCTCTTTCCAATGCGGAGGCATCTTCTTCTATTGAAGAGCATTCCCCGGAATTTATTTTTGATGATTCACAGCAAACTTTTTGGCAAAGTAACGGAGTAAATGACCAATCAATCATTATAGATTTTAAAACAAATAGAGAATTTGGCGGATTAAAAATTGATTGGCTAAAAAATCATGAGGCAAAATCATTTGATGTTTTATTTTCTGATGATAAAAATAATTGGGAAAAAGTTTATTCGGTTTCATCAAATCAAAGTGATGTAAGTTTTATAAATCTTCCTGAATCACAAGTAAAATATTTGATGCTTGATCTTCATTCAACTGTTTCACAAAATAGTTTCGGAATTAGTGAAATAACTTTTCTGGATGTTAAAAACTCATTAACAAAAAATGATTTTCTTATTTATACAGCTAAAAATTCTCCCGTGGGAAATTATCCTCGATACTTTTTAGAGCAAGCTTCGTACTGGACAATTGTTGGAGTAAATAATGATGTTAAAGAAAGTTTGATAAACGAAGATGGAATGGTTGAAGTTGATAAAGCAAAATTTTCAATTGAACCAATGTTGAAAGTTGAGAATCAATTATTTAATTGGAGTAATGTTACCTCAACTCAATCACTTGAAGAAAATTATTTGCCTATTCCATCGGTAGATTGGGATTGTGATGAAGTGAATCTTGAAATTAAATCGTTTGCAAACGGTGAGGCGAATAAAAATTCTACTCTTTATTTAAAATATACTTTAACTAATAATTCTTCATCTGCTAAAAGTGGAAGTCTGTATTTACTAATAAGACCTTTTCAGGTTAATCCATTTTATCAATTTTTAAATCTTTCTGGTGGAGCTTCTAAAATAAATTCAATTAAAGAGATTGATAAAAAAATTTTTGTAAATCATGATAAAGTTATTTTACCTATTACAGAATATAAGTCATTCGGCGCTGCATCCTTTTATGAAGGAAATATTGTAGCTGCTCTGCGAGATAACAAATTTCCGCAGAGTAATTTTGTTGTTGATCCGACAGAACTTGCAAGCGGGGTTTTACAATATGATTTTAAATTAAATTCAGGCGAAAAAAAAATTATTTACTTAGCCCTTCCGTTCTATGATGAAGAAATTTTATCTGATAATCTTAACGCTGAAGTTGTAGAAAAAAAACTTAGCGAGACAATTGAATTCTGGAAGTCAAAAGTAAATCACATAAAATTTAATTTACCTAAATCAGCAGATAGAATTATAAATATATACAAATCCAATCTTGCTTATATCTTAATTAATAGAGATAAAGCAGGAATACAACCTGGTTCACGCTCGTATGAAAGAAGTTGGATTCGCGATGGTTCATTAACCTCATCTGCACTTTTAAAATCTGGAATTGTGGACGAAGTAAAAGATTTTATAGAATGGTACACTGCTCATCAATATGCAAATGGGAAAGTGCCCTGCGTAGTTGATAAAAGAGGTCCCGATCCTGTTCCAGAGAATGATAGTCATGGCGAAATGATTTATCTGATAAAAGAATATTTCAATTTCACACACGATACTACTTTTTTAAGATCAAAAAATGAAAATGTAAGAAAAGCTGTTGCGTATATCGAATCCTTGATCGCTGAAAGATCAACGGAACATTTTAAAAATGGTAATGACAGCGTGCGTGCATACTACGGTTTAGTTACTGAATCAATAAGTCATGAAGGTTATTCTGCAAAACCAATGCACTCTTATTGGGATGATTTCTTTACAATGAAAGGATTGAAAGACGCAACAGAGATCCAGAAAATACTCGGTGAAACAGAATCGTATGAAAGAATAAAAAAAGTTAGAGATACCTTTAAAGAAAATCTCTACAACTCACTTAATCTTGCAATGAAGTTAAGGAAGATTGATTACATTCCCGGTTGTGTTGAGTTGGGAGATTTTGATGCTACATCAACAACAATTGCTCTTACTCCTTGCAACGAATTGGGAAATTTACCGAAGCCGGAAGTTTATAATACTTTCGATAAGTATTATGAATATTTTAAAAACAGGGGAGATGATAAAATTGATTGGGTTAATTATACACCGTATGAAAATCGCTTAATTGGTTCATTCATCCAGTTGGATCAGCCTGAACGTGCTCACGAATTAATAGAATTCTTTTTAAATGATCAACGGCCGCAGGGATGGAATCATTGGGCAGAAGTTGTTTGGAAAGATAAACGCATACCAAGATTTATTGGAGATATGCCGCACACCTGGGTTGGTTCTGATTTTATAAATGCAATACGATCTATGTTTGTTTATGAAAATGAAGCTGATGAATCTTTAGTATTAGCATCAGCACTTTATCAAGATTGGATTGATTCGCCAAATGGAATGTCGATTGAAAATCTTCCGACATACTTCGGAGAAATTTCATACTTAATCAAAAAAGAAAATGAAAAATATACTTTATCGATTTATGGTGATGTTAATCTGCCAAAGAACGGAATAAAAATTAAAAACTTTAACGGATCAAAACTTCCTGTTAGTGTAACGGTAAATGGTAAAGAAATAAAATCATTCACAAAAAACGAAATTGATGTGAAAGAATTTCCTGCTAAAGTAGTAATTGCTTATTAAGTATTAGGATTAGTTAATGAAATCTAAAATCATCATGACTCTATTATTTATCCTTAGTTTCTATTCTAACTTTTTACTACCCCAAAATAGTGAAGAGCAGGGGATATACTTTTCAAAAAAAACTTATGAGCCACGTTCGCTGCCAAAGTTTGATGATACAAAGGTTTTATTGCCAAATCCGATTTATGATGAAAATCCACTTTGGGTTGAAACTTACTGGGCTGCGTGGAAAATGGCTTTCAAGAACTTTCAATCGCCTGCAGATGGAAGCGGATTTGTATCTCAATTTCTTGATTGTGCTTTTAATGCAAATTTATTTTTGTGGGATACTGCTTTTCAAACAATGTTCTTAAATGTGGCACATCCTTTGGTCCCTGGAATTTCTTCTTTAGATAATTTTTATATTAAACAATATTCTACAGGAGAAATTTGTAGAGAAATAAATCGTACTACCGGAATTGATTTTGATCCATGGAGAAATAGTGAAAACCTACCTCTCTTTAGCCGTTGGGGGTTTGATGAATACTTTAATCAATACAAAGCTGATGTGATTTATAAAGGAAGGGAAACACCTACTCCAAATCCTAAATTAACTCTTGATGCATTGAACCACCCGATACTTGCCTGGGCGGAATTGGAAAGCTACAAATGGACAGGCGACAAAGCACGGTTAGGATTAGTTAGACAACCATTAATAAAATATTACGAAGCTTTGAAGAAATATATCCGGCAGGGAAATGGATTGTACATTACTGATTGGGCAAGTATGGATAATTCGCCAAGAAATATTTGTCTTGCAAGTGGAGGAACAGGAATTGACATTTCATCAGAGATGGTTCTCTTTGCAAGAAATCTTTCTGAACTATCTGATATTTTAGGTTTCGAAAATGATGCAAAAATTTTTAATGACGAAGCAGACAGTCTTTCAGCAATAATAAATGCTAAGATGTGGGATGATGAAAAGAAATTTTATTTTGATTTAACAATAGATGAAGAATTTTGTCCAATCAAAACAATTGCTGGTTTCTGGACACTACTTTCAAAAACTGCTCCATCAGATAGAGAGAAATATCTTGTTGAACAACTGAAGAACCCAAAAACATTTGGAAGATTACATCCAGTACCTTCTCTTGCAGCAGATGAAAAAGAATATTATTCCCAAGGTGGATACTGGTCAGGCGCAGTTTGGGTTATGACAAATACAATGGTTATTAAAGGCTTAGATGCATGCGGATATAATCATCTTGCTGAAGAGATTGCTCTTAAACATTTAGACGCTGTTGCAAAAATATATAAGAAGACAGGTACATTCTGGGAAAATTTTGCAGCGGATTCTATTAAAGAAGGAATTAATACTAACGGCGCACAAGTAGTAAAAGATATTGTTGGTTGGGGTGCTTTAGCTCCTGTTCTTTATTTTATTGAATATGGAATCGGATTAAAACCTAATGCACCAGAGAACGAATTGGTCTGGAAAGTAAATTCTGACAAACGTTCCGGCTGTGAAAGGTTTAGATTTAATGGACACGTTGTTGATTTGGTTGCAGAACCAACTGAAGATACAATTAAGATTACTGTTCAATCTGATGGTGTATTTCAATTGAAAGTGATTAGCAATGGTAGAGAACAAAAATTCAAAATCCTGCAAGGAAACAATGAATTATTATTTTAATTCAATAAATAGAAATCGGTTTTGATTAAATGAGTTTCAGCGCAACAAAAGGTTACTTTTTAAAATACGGTAAACCGTACTTTGTCGTCTCCGGAGAAATTCATTACTTCAGACTTAATCCAAAACTTTGGGAGAAGCATTTAAGATTAGTAAAAGATTCTGGTGCCAACACAACCTCCACATATATTCCATGGGATTGGCATGAATATGAAGAAGGGATGTTTGATTTTACTGGTCAAACAAATCCAGCACGAAATCTCATTCGCTATATCAAACTGTGCAAGAAAGTTGGCTTGGATTTAATTGTAAAACCAGGACCGTATATTCTGGCCGAGTATGATTCACATGGTCTTCCAGCATGGCTTTTAGATAAGTGCAGTAAAGATTCTTTTGCATTGGATGAAAATGGAAATGTAATCTCACGCGATTTGATGTCTTACATGTCTGATAAATATTTGCATTATACTTTTCTTTGGTATGAAAAAGTAATGCCAATCATTTCTGATAATCAGCAGAGTAATAATGGACCGATTATAATGATGCAGGTGTGCAATGAAGTTGGAGTTTTTCAATGGCTAACTGGCAAGATCGATTACAATCCCTCTGTTATTAGGTTGTATAAAAATTTTCTAATTGATAAATACAAATCGATAGAGTCTTTAAATAAAACTTATGACACAAATCATTCTTCGTTTGAAAAAATATCTGCACCGGTTGGTAAGATTGAAACTAAACAGGAGTATAGTGCCTACTTTGATTTTCATCTTTTTTACCGGCATTATTTTGCACTTTATTTGGACACTCTAATAAAAAAAATAAGAAGCTTTAATATTGATGTTCAACTTACCCACAACATTCCCGGTTGGATTTATGGGAATGCTGCTGAGCTTCCGATGCTCATCAGTACATATGAAGAAATAATGAGAACGCGTAACGATATTATTTTTGGATTAGATCATATTCCAGAGTTTCTATCTTTTCGCAACGCACATTCTGATTTGGCTTGCAATAAAATTCTTGAAGCAATGCAGAGGTATGCGCCTGTTTGGGCTGCGGAGTTTCAAGCCGGTACGCGTGAACATCACGTTAAAAGTGATGCGAATGATTTAGAAACTTTTTATTTCGCTTCACTTGCGCACGGAATGAAAGGTTATAACTATTATATGTTCTCTCAAGGAATCAATCCAAATGGCAAAGGTTTTTATGGAAAGACTTTTTATTATCAAACTCCATTAGATGCCGAAGCAAATCAATCTGCTTTGTATAAATCAATAAAAAAAGTAAATAGTTTTATCAATAAAGAAAAAGGGAATTTATTAATTAGTGAAACTCAATCTGATATTTGCATTGGGTTGTATAAACCATATTTCTACACTGAACTTACAACCTCTCAACTTCTAAAAGAAAAACGGCTTGATGTTGAAAAATTAGGACTGCAATTTGATCCAAGATTTATTCGTGAAGATATATTTTTCAATGGGTTGTTACGCGGACTTCAGACATTAAATTATAATTATGATATTAAAGATTTAGAAACTACAGCCGTTGATGATTTACTTAAGTACAAACAGCTCTGGATTGTTACAACTGAATTAATGGATGCAGAAACTCAAAAACTTTTGGTAGAATATTTAAACATTGGCGGACATTTGATTATCTATCCCACAATTCCGACATTGGATTTATATCTCAATCCTTGCACACTCTTAATTGATGGAATGGATATTCAATCCAGAATTTCAGAGAGTTCAAATAAAGTTAAGGTATTTGGAATAGAAGATGTATTTACAATTTTTAAACGTAAACAAATTTATGAATCAAAAAATACCGAGGTAGTTTCGACGACAAATAAAAATGAAGTTTGTGGAATCAAAAAGAAAATTGGTAAAGGCACAGCCACAATTCTTGGATATGCATTCGGATATACAAGTGACGAACATTTACATTTGTATGAAAAAATTGTTTCGTTAGATAAAATAAAAAGACGAGCCAATGTTTCTGATCCGGATATACAGTTCGTTGTTCGAAAATCAGGTAAAGTATTTTATTCTTTTTTATTGAACTATCATAATCAGAAAAAAACATTTATGTTTGATTCAAAAAAAATTGTGTTGAACCCATTTAGTTATAAAGTAATTAAAAAAGTAAATGCATATTAGTTAATAATTTATTCAGAGAAAGATGATGATATGATACATTTTACAATTGTGATTGGTTTGCTGATAACTTTGTCTATCGGTTTAAGTGCACAGACAGACACCATCCCCCCCAATACTCCGCAAAATCTTCAAGGCATTGGTTATGAAAAACATATAGACTTAATTTGGAAAGCAAATACAGAAAGTGACCTTGCAGGTTATAATGTCTATTTGTGGAATGGTTCAGTTTATAATTTTTATAAACTCGTTGATAAAAGTAAAAACTATTTTTCTTTTAATTTGGGTGTTGCCGGTTATAGTTTCAAATTTAAAATTAGTGCTTTTGACGTAAGTGGAAATGAATCCACTTTAAGTGATAGTGTTGAAGCCCAGACACATATAATGTCTGATGATGAATTTTTGGATATGGTGCAAAGAACTACTTTCAGATATTTTTGGGATTATGGGCATCCTGTTTCTGGACTAGCGAGGGAGCGGCTTGGCAGCGGCGAAACTGTTACGTCTGGCGGTTCAGGTTTTGGAATTATGTCTATTCCGGTCGCTGTTGAACGTGGCTATGTCACTCGTGAAGAAGCAGTTGATCGAATGTTGAAAATATTAAATTTCCTTACAACAAAGGCTGATAGATTTCATGGAGCTTTTTCTCACTGGTTGAATGGTACAAATGGAAATGTTATACCATTTAGTACTTTTGATAATGGGGGCGACCTTGTTGAAACATCTTATATGATTCAAGGTTTAATGACGATTCGACAATACTTTGATCAGAACACCGTTGATGAAGATTCGATAAGAATTTTATCAACTCAAATAATTGATGAAGTTGAATGGGATTGGTATAGAAGATATCCTACTGGAAATTATCTATACTGGCATTGGTCGCCAAATTATGGCTGGCAAATGAATATGACTGTCGCTGGTCCAAATGAAGCTATGATTGTATATTTATTAGCAATCGCATCCACAACACACGGCGTTCCTGCAAATTTATTTCATGACGGATGGGCAAACTCCCCCTACTATGTTAATGGAAGTTCATTCTATGGTTATACCCAATGGGTGGGGTGGGACTACGGCGGACCGCTCTTCTTTTCCCATTATTCCTTCCTGGGTTTTGATCCAAGATATAAGAAAGATATCTACTGCAATTATTTTTTAAATAATAAGAATATTACTCTAATCCATAAGGCTTACTGCACGGATAATCCGCATAACTACGTTGGCTACAATGAAAACTGCTGGGGGCTAACAGCGAGTGATGATCCTGGCGGTTATCGCGTTCACGAGCCTAACAATGATAATGGTACGATTACTCCTTCTGCTGCTCTTTCTTCTTTAGCTTATACACCTCAAGAGTCAATCGAGGTAATTAAGTATCTTTATCGAACTTACTGGACAAGTGTTTGGGGGGAGTATGGTTTTTATGATGCTTTCAATCCCACTGATAATTGGTTTGCTGATAGTTACCTTGCAATTGATCAGGGACCAATAATTGTTATGATTGAAAATTACAGAAGCGGGTTACTATGGAATAATTTCATGAAAAATCCTGAAATTCAGCCTATGCTTGATGCAATTGGGTTTGTACCTGATTCAACCACTGCTGTTGGCGATCTTATTCCAGAGGAAAATTCGTTTCGTTTGTTTGGAAATTACCCAAACCCGTTTAATCCATCAACTACAATTTCTTTTACTTTGCCATATACTGAATCGATTAGACTTTCTATTTATAATTCTTTAGGTGAAAAGATTAGAGAGTTAGCCGATGAAGAATTTCCATCTGGTTTAAATGAAATAGTATGGGACGGTAAAGACCAATCAGGCGTTTCTCTTTCTTCGGGAATTTATTTTTATCAGTTAAAGACTAGCACAAATTTAACCACTGGAAAAATGGTGCTTGCAAAATAGGGTTTATCATGAAACATGTAAAAATATTTTTAATTGTCCTGTTACTCTCATCTGATTCATTTCCTCAGCATTACAACTTTTTTATCGACAGTGATAATACAGTTTACTACGATCCAAGCTGGTTGTTCAAAACTCCAACACAAACATTTATTTTTATCAATTGCGAGCTTCTGATAAAATTCAAATAAAAAAAATGATGATTCTGAAATGAAAAACTATTGTTGCAGAAATATTTTGATGTATAAATCAAAGTCGTGTGCATTAATGATTCTGCATTTATTAGTTCTGCTCTTTCTAATTTCATGTTCGAATGAAAAAAAAGATTACACAGAGATAAAATTTTGGGCAATGGGTTCGGAGGCAGAGTTTGTAACAAAACTTATTCCTGAATTTGAAAAACAAAACCCTGGTATAAAAGTTAAAGTTCAGGCAATGCCTTGGACTGCTGCGCAGGAAAAATTAATCACAGCATTTGCAAGCGATAATACGCCAGACATTTGTCAACTCGGTAATACCTGGATCCCTCAATTTGCAGCGTTGAATGCCATCATCCCCCTTGATAATTTGGTTGAACACTCTGATAGATTAAACCGCAGGCGATATTTTGATGGAGTCTGGCGCACCAATATTATTGATGGAAAAATTTATGGCATTCCGTGGTATGTAGATACGAGAGTACTTTACTATCGCAAGGATGTTTTACAGCGTGCGGGTTACTCCCACCCTCCAAGAAATTGGGAAGAGCTTCTGGATGCTTCAAAAAAAATTAAAGCACTTTTCCCGGGTAAAGAAAAATACGCTATTTACCTGCCAACAAATGAATGGGCACCGTTCGTTCAGTTCGGGCTTCAGGCGAATGCTGAATTGATTTCAGAAAATCTAACCAAAGCTAATTTTAGTTCGCCTGAGTTTAAAGAAGCATTTGATTTCTTAATTTCATTTCATAAACAAAAACTTGCACCGATAGGAATCTCCCAAGTCACTAATGTATATCAAGCATTTGCTGATGAATATTTCAGCATGTACATCTCTGGCCCGTGGAATATTCCTGAATTTAAAAAATGGATGAAAGGTGAACTTTCTGATAAATGGATGACAGCGCCGATGCCCGGCTATAAACATGAGTACCCCGGCTTATCTTTGGCGGGTGGTTCAAGTCTTGTAATCTTCAACCGATCGGAACATAAAATAGAATCGCTGAAATTAATTGAATTTCTTTCTGATGCGAAGACACAAATTGAGTTTTACAAACTTACAAACGATTTGCCCTCTGTTAGAGAAGCTTGGGAAGATTCTGTTCTGAAAAATGATGTTTATATGAATGCCTTTTATGAACAATTTCATAATGTTTCTGCCACACCAAAGATTCCTGAGTGGGAGCAAATAGCGTTCTCTAAAATTCAGTCGTACGCAGAATTTGCTGCGAGAAATAAAATGTCCACTAAGGAAGCACTAAATAATTTGGATAAAGATGTTGACAAAATTCTTGAGAAAAGAAGATGGATGCTTGAACATTAAAATGAAATCGTCATATAAAAAATATTTCACAAGCAATGGCAAAGCAGCATATCTGTTTTTAGCTCCGGCAATTTCTGCAATTTTTATCTTTTTCTTCCTCCCCGTTTTAGCTGCTTTAATTATAAGTTTTACGGATTTTGATATTTACACGCTTGGTGATTGGAGTACACTGCGATTTGTTGGATTGAAAAATTATATAAAACTATTTGATGATCCTTTATTCTGGCAGGCACTGCAAAATACTTTTTATTACGTTGTGGCAGCCGCACCGTTATCTATAGCCATATCATTGGGTGCGGCACTTCTACTAAATTCAAAGCTGATAAAATATAAAGGAATATTCAGGCTAAGTTATTTTATGCCCGTTGTAACGACACTCGTAGCTGTCGCAATTGTTTGGCGATTTATCTATCACCCTAAATTCGGAATCCTGAATTATATTTTAAGTTTTGTAGGAATAAATCCAGTAGATTGGCTCGGTGATCCTGTGTGGGCGATGCCCTCAATAATCTTGATGTCGGTTTGGAAAAATTTTGGATACAACATGATAATCTTTATTGCAGGTTTGCAAAATATTCCGGAAGAATTATACGAAGCCGCTGATATCGAAGGAGCTAACGGCTGGCATAAATTTAAATCAATAACATTTCCAATGCTCGCTCCAACCACTTTATTCGTAACTCTTATTACAATGATTGGCTTTTTTCAGGTTTTTGCTGAACCTTATGTAATGACACAGGGGGGTCCATTAAATAAAACATTAACAATTGTCCAATATATGTATCAGGAGGGTTTCCGATGGTGGAATATGGGTTACTCTTCGTCAATCGCTTTTGTGCTCTTCTTTATAATTTTTATTGGAACGATGATACAGTTAAAAATTCAAAAGAATAAAGATTAATGAAAAAGATTTTACTTTATACATTTTTAGCAATAACTGCATTGATCACACTGATTCCCTTTCTCTGGATGATCTCTGCCTCACTTATGAATGATGGAGAGGCTAGCGTTTTTCCGCCGGTCTTTATTCCTGATTATGCAACATTGATTCAATTTCAAACTTTATTTGTAAGATTAAACGCTACACAAAATTTTCTTAACAGTTTATTTCTCTCAGCCATTGTTACCATCGTTTCGCTTTTTTTCAATTCGATGGCAGGGTACGCTTTTGCAAAATATCGCTTTGTTGGCAAGAATAAATTATTTAACCTGCTTTTGACTTCAATGATTGTTCCAAGCCAGGTAACAATGCTTCCGTTATTTTTGCTTTTAAAATATATTGGTTTAATCAACACATATATGGCAATTATTATTCCAGGACTTGCAAATATTTTTGGAATATTTTTGATAAGACAATACTGCCTTTCGATTCCAGACAGCTTAATTGAAGCCGCTAAAATTGATGGTGCCGGCGACTTCGAAATTTACCGGAAAATAATTCTTCCGCTTGCCACCCCCATTTTAGTTACACTTGCCATATTCACTTTTCTTGGAACGTGGAATGATTTTCTTTGGCCTTTGATCGTGTTAACGGATGATTCAATGTACACGCTTCCGGTTGCACTTGCTAACTTAATGGGCGAGCATACAAAAGATCCTGAATTAATGATGGCTGGATCAGTTGTTACAATTATACCTGTAATTATTGTTTTCCTTATGCTTCAGAAATATTATATTAAAGGAATTATGATGGGGAGTGTTAAAGAATAATGAATTTAGATTAAAGAGTAAAATTTATGGCAGAAGTAATATTAAATAATGTGACGAAAGTTTATGAAGCCGGCAAAAAGGTAGTGAATAATGTTTGTGTCGAAATAAGTGATAAAGAATTTGTTGTACTCGTTGGTCCTTCCGGATGCGGCAAATCAACTACACTAAGAATGATTGCAGGGCTTGAAGAAATTACAAGCGGGCAGATATTGATTGATGGTGAGGTGGTAAACGATAAACCGCCAAAGGATAGAGACATCGCAATGGTATTTCAGAACTATGCGCTTTACCCGCATATGACTGTTTATGAAAACATGGCATTCGGTTTAAAACTCAGAAAGTATGATAAAAAGGAAATTGAAAATAGAGTAAATGATGCAGCTAAAATTCTTGAACTTGAAAATTATCTTATTAAAAAACCAAAATCTCTTTCAGGAGGACAGAGGCAAAGGGTTGCTGTTGGAAGAGCTATTGTACGTAAACCAAAAGTGTTTTTGTTTGATGAACCACTTTCCAATCTTGATGCTAAATTAAGAGTGCAGATGAGAACCGAAATTTCCAAACTTCATAAAAGCCTTAATGCAACAATGATCTATGTTACACATGATCAAACTGAGGCAATGACGATGGGTGATAGAATTGTTGTTATGAAGGACGGGGTAATTCAGCAGATTGATACCCCGCTAAACCTTTATAATAATCCGACGAATAAATTTGTTGCAGGGTTTATTGGAAGTCCATCAATGAATTTTATTGAAGGAGTAATTTTATCAGGTTCCAATCAGTTTAAAAGTAACTCATCTGAGTTGACTTTTAATCTTAATCAAACACTAATCAATCAGCTTGAAAAGCTTAAGAATAAAAGGATAATTGTCGGAATCAGGCCAGAAGATTTTTTCTTAAAATTCGATCAGAAATCAGCTGCTAATACAATTAATGCTCACGTCGAATTAGTTGAACCGATGGGTAACGAAATGTTCGTTCATTTCTCTATTGATGGAATTAAGTGCATCGCCCGCTTATCTCCAACGGATAAAATAAAGGAAGGGGATAATGTCACACTCGCTTTTTATTTAGAAAAATTAAAAATTTTTGATGTTCAGACAAACAAATTGATTTAATATATTTACTTATAAATTCTTATTTATTCAATAGTAGTCAATTAATTTTATCCAATTTAATGAGGTAGTAAATATTTTATGAAACCAACTATGGTGAACCACGAATTGAGAGTTATTCGTTTTGAATACAAAAGTGATGCTCCCCTAAGCGAGCTAGAATCTTCTGCCGTTATGGAATATATTAATATGCACAATGATTTAGCAGCGCTGTACAAAAAACAGAAAATGATGGAAAAAATGTTCGGGGATATTCAGCCGGAAATTTCCTTCTTCGAAGAAGAACTTGACTGGATTGAGCAGGGGGTTAAATCGTGGGGCACAATTGCTGGTTACACAAATGAGGAGTGCGAAAGTGAAGAATATAAAAGCGGCACTTCCGATTTTACTCAGCTTTTTACAAGATGCTTAACTCATCAAGATAAGCGGGAAATTTTTTATGAAAAACTTAACAAGGTTTTTGACGAATTTAAAAGGTGGGATGAAGATACGGATAAGTTAGCAGAGAAAATAGATTGGTTTGAAGATACCTATCACGATCCAATATTTAAGGATAATGAACATATGGAAATTGATTGGCTTACTCTAGAAAATGATTTGCAAGAGTTTTATAAAATGTATGATGACCTTATCAGAAAAATTTATCCGAATTTCATTAAATATTTTAATCAAAATGCTGAACGCTTAAAAGCTTACGCACAAAAGTCGGACGTTGTCTATAGTAGAATCGAATTAATTCAAAGACATCTGAATAAGCTTGACAATGAGAATGACTTTACTGCTTTTCATGTTGAGTAATTTTAATCCTTAAGTTTTTATTTAATATATACTATCTTCGAAATTATTAAGGATCATCAGTTCAATCGTTTCAAACGATGAATATTTAAAACTAATTTCTTAAAACACTTTTAGATCTGAAGATGTCATTAAGTAAGACTTTTGTTTTTCAACCCACATCGTTCTAAGTTTGATCACAAAGAAAATAATATTTTGTCATCAACAATATGGCTCTGAAGATGTTAATGAGTTCCTCATTTACAACCCGTTCCTTTGTTAGTCCCTCTGTAAAATACTACTATAAATTTATTAATCAATCCGAGAGGTTCACATGAAAAGATTATTCCATTATGATTTGCAATTCTCAAAAACAATTTTATCAACTATTGTTGCACTTTCGTTATTTTTTTTCACAAACGAAATGTATTCACAAGATAAAAATTTCATAGGTACAAAAGTTCTTCGTGATGGAAATTCTTCTTTATATCAAACTTTTGGCGTTAAGAATTCATTTGGTGAAAATTCATTTTTAAATGACTCATTTACTCCTTCCAGTATAAAGCACGATAAGTATGTGTTAGGAGGCAATCTTGTTTGGTGGTATCAGGATGGGGCAGCTATTGCAAATTTTACGGAGTTGAATAATAGCGGTTTATCTCCGCTTACAGGATGGGGATTGAATGATATGAGAGTGTCACTTTATTCCGATCACGATAATACTCCGGTCTGGGAATTATCTACTGAACCATATGACCCCGTGGTTGCAGAATCTGAAGATGATTTTATCATCGTGGCAGCAAGGGGAAGCGATTTTGTGTTTATCGAAAAAGCTACGGGCAATATTATTTATCAACTTACGCTTCCCGATACACTTTATGCCGTAAATATTGGAATATCTGGGATTGGAGCCGGACCGACAATAAGAGTGATTTGTCTGGCTCAGGCAATTGGAAATGGGACAGTTTCAAGAGCGTATTCTTTAATATATAATGGTACCACATTCGAAATTGACTGGATGTTTGATGTCCTTAACAGTGAAATAACCAATTGGACAGGAATTGATTTTTCCTCTGATGGCAGTGTGATAGTAATCAATGGACGAAACCATTTATTTGTTCTAAATAGTATTGATGGTTCACTTATTTGGGATCACTTTTTAGATAATACCGAGGCACCTGCTGTTATTAGCGGCGATGGTCATATTATAGCAACTGCAGATAATAGTGGTTTTATTCAAGCAAGAATTTTTAATTCAATTACTGCTGAGTATGATTTATTGTGGCAATATCGTGTGCCTGTTGGAACCTTTACCAATTGGGCTTCATCAGTTGATATTTCTGAAGATGGAAGTACAATTGTGGCAGGAACTTTACTTTTTTACTATGCCGGTTTTGATGGTTCGGTAATTGCATTTGATACATTTGGTGACGGAACTCCTAAATGGATTTACACTGGCGCTGGAGATCTGGTTGATGATATCGCACTCTCTTCGGACGGAAAAGTTGCTGCCGCTGTAAGCTGGGGCGACTTAGCCCATTCGCAGCCTGACCTTTTAGTATTCGATGTTCAAACTGGAGAAGTATCTTACAGCATAACTTCACCTGGTTCTTTGTTCAGTGTTGATATTAGCGCTGATGGGAAAAAAGTTTTTGCTGGTGGTAAAGCAGTTCATGCCAGAGAATTTGGAAACGGGGGGCTTATTTATTATTCTGAAATTGATTTAGGGGGCGGCAGTGTAAGCGGAAACGTAGAATTAGAAAACTCCAGTAACTTCGCAGGAGTGATTGTAAGAGCCTTAGGTACAGAACGATTTGGCGTTACTGAAGCAAATGGAAATTATACTATTGAAAATATTCCTGCAGGCACTTATAATATAACTGCTGAGAAACCGGGATACTCATACCAGACAGTTTCCAATGTTACCGTGAATGAAGGAGGAGCTACTTCAAATATAGATTTCTTTTTAAATCTTTACGGATTTTCAGCTCCATCACTTTCAGCTTCCACAGATTTGGACCTAGTCATTCAATTAAACTGGTCGTATAGAAATTTATCAGAAGTAGAAAAGCATTTAGCAGTTGATGATTTAGCGCAATCCAATTTTCTAACAAAATCAACTTACGGTGAAGATAGTAACATAAATGCTGAAACAACGATTGAGAAAAATGCACTGCTGACTGCAGACAGCGTCGCCATTTATCGAAGTCTCGCTTCAGGTGGTCCTTATAATAAAATTGCCACGGTAGATGTCCTTGCTGGAGCATACATTGACAATGATGTATTACCACTTAATAATTATTATTATGTGATAACTGTTTTTGATGAAAATGGAGAAAGTTATTATTCGAATGAAGTATTAGGTAGAGTGAATGATTCTTTATTTACTTTTACTTTTGAAGCTCCGCAGGGAAGTGTACCAGTTATTGACGGAGTTATTTCAGCAGGGGAGTGGGATGATGCATTTATGATAGATGTTTCTGATGTTTTAGGATTTGGCGGCGGAATTCCTTTACCTGCCGGAAGTGTTTTTATGTATTTTAAATTTGATGATATCAATGATTTGCTCTATGTGGCTGGTGTTGATTTCCTCAATCATTCATTAGATGACAATGAAGGGTTCGGCTTTTATTTCGACGATAACAATAATAATATCTTTGAGGCAAATGGCGGTGAACCGCTTTTCAGGGAAGGTAATTTCTGGGCGTATTGGCATCCAAATGGTTCTAATTTGAGATTCAGACCAATTTACACGGGGGGAGTAGTTGGTACAGTAGATACTTTATTTGATGCCCAAGTTAATTTTTCTGACGCAGCTGGATATGTTCAAGGTGAAGTTGCATTGCCAATGGGATTTTTAGATGGAAAACAGCTTCAGGTCTATAGTCCTGAAAAAACTCCCGGGCTTGGAGCATTCTTAATTGCAAGATCTGGCGGTGCTGCCATTTTCGATGGATGGTGGCCTCAAACAATGAACAGCGTTTTTAATCCTCAGTATTTTGGAGATGTAAAAATAGATGTTACTCTCACTGCCCCCCCTCAATCACCTAATAATATTTCTGTTGAAAAACAGGGTGACAATCTCTTATTAACCTGGGTCGATCCTACATTAGGTTTGAATAATGATCCTTTACCTTACCCGCCAACAATAAATATTTATCGTAATGAAGAATTTATTACATCCATAGATGCGGGCGTGCAATCTTACCTTGATGAAAATGTGGGCTGTGAACTTTGGTACGAATACAAATTTGAAGCTTACATTATTGCTGGAAGTGATACTCTGATTAGTCCAATAACTCAATCTTATGGCAATTTCGCATGCAAAGATCCTGAACTAAATAAACTGACTTACGACGATGGAAGTTGGGAAGCGTTTTATGTAGTTAGCTTTGACTATGAAGAAAATAAATTTGCTCTTCGATTCAGTCCTTCATTTTATCCTTCAAGAATAGTTCGGCTTGAAACATTAGTAAATAACAATGGCGATTTCGATCTTACTATTCATAAAGATAGCCTTGGTTTGCCTGGAGAAATGTTGGCAGGTCCTTATCGTGTTGCAGCAACAGGAGTTGGTGTTGCAAGCACTATAATGAAAACTTTACCGGGGGAGGATCCTCCCTTACTAAAGGAAGGGGATTACTGGGTAGTGATTAATTATTTACCTGAGCTTCCAGGGAATCCAGGAATTGGGGTTGACGTAAACACACCCATTTCAGATCGGGGATATTTTTATTTGTCAAGTACGGGCTGGCAGTATTTTGCAAGCGGCAATTTGATGATCTCTTCATATATCGCTGACACTGTAAGTACAATTAGTAATAGTGAATCTGAGAATAAGCTTCCTTTGACCTTTCAGATGAATCAGAATTATCCTAATCCATTTAACCCATCAACAATTATATCTTATCAAATTCCTCAAAGTGAATTTGTTTCGTTGGAGATTTTCAATGCGCTTGGTGAGAAGGTTAATTCTTTAATCAATCAATTTCAGAATGCCGGAGCTTATTCAATTCAATGGGATGGGAATAACTTTAGCGGCAGTCAGGTTTCCAGTGGAATTTATTTTTATAGAATTAAAGCCGGTAATTTTAATTCTGTTAAAAAGATGATTCTACTCCGATAAATTTTTTCTTTCAACATTTCTGGGAGGCGGAGATATATCCGCCTTCATTTTTTTCCCCCAGTTCTTCAAGAAAATCTGCATATCAAAAAATATTACTTTTAGAATAAACTTCGGTACGTTTCGCTAAAAGATTGATTTTAACTATCTTCATTCCACAAAAAAATTAACTTATCTTTTGGAAATAAACGTCTTTAAATATCTTACTATCAAGCGGGCATGGAATGCTGTAAAAATTATTTGCTCGTTTACATTATCACGAATAATAAGAAAGCCGATCGTTTGGGGAATGCCCATTTCATATTCAATTGAACCGACCAATCACTGCAATTTACAGTGCCCCGAATGCCCTTCCGGGCTTGGCACTCTTACTCGACCACTTGGTTTATTAAAAATAAATGATTTCAAAAAATGGATTGATGAAATAAAAGACACAGGTTTTTACGTGCAGTTGTTCTTTCAAGGTGAACCGTACATCAATAAACATCTTCCTGAAATGATTCGCTATGCACAAAAAAATAATATTTACATCAGCATTAGTACGAACGGTCATTTTATAAATGAAAAAAATGTTGAGCTTGTGCTGAATGATGCCCCGGATAAACTAATCTATTCTGTTGACGGCTTGGATGAAGAAAGTTATCAGCAATATCGTGTTGGCGGAACTTTTGCTCAAGCCGATAATGGATTAAAAGCATTAATCAAAAGGCGTAATGAATCAAGTTTGAAAAAACCATTTGTCGAGTTCCAATTTATCGTGATGAAGCAAAATGAAAATCAGATTGAAGCTGTGAAAAAATACTGCAAGGAGAGGGGAGTGGACAAAATAGCTTTCAAAACCATGCAGATCTCTTCCTTTGAAAATGCAGTTAAATTTCTTCCCTCAAATCAAACTTATTCGCGATATATTTTAGAAAAAGATTCCTACTATATTAAAAATAAACTTAAAAATCATTGCTTTGCTTTATGGAGGACTTCTGTGATCACTTGGGACGGTAAGGTTGTTCCATGCTGTTTTGATAAAGATGCTCAATATTCACTTGGATCATTGAATGGCAAGTCATTCTCTCAAATATGGTACTCAGAAAAATATAATGCCTTCCGGGCTGGTGTACTTGATAATCGCAAAGCGCTTGAAATGTGCCGCAATTGTACTGAAGGATTAAAAATAAATATTTTTGAGATCGAACAATAGATGATTTACGCTATTAAAAAATATTTTGAAGCATTGGTCGTTTTTCTTGATGAGCATAAATCGAAAGTTTTTTTTGCAGCTAAAATATTAATCGCTGCAGGACTGCTAATATTCATATTCAATTATGTTGACATCAATGAAATATTGACTGCTGTTTCCAATGCGAATTACATAATTCTTTTTGCTGCATTTGCTTTAAGTTTTATCAATGTTGGGTTGCAGTATTATAAATGGAAAATTACATGTGAACATTTATTAAATGAAACCAATGATAAAAAAATATTCTCATCATTGTTTTATGGTTTTGCTGCAGGATCATTTACTCCCGCAAGGGTAGGTGAATATTTCGGTAGAGCGATTGTTTTCAAAAATAAATCACTGCTTGAAGTTACAGTAGCCACACTTATTGATAAGCTTTTCCCGCTGCTAATGGTTGCTTCGCTTGGAACCATTTCCAGCATATTATTCTTACATTTTTATTATCAAGTATCATTCTACATAACGGTATCACTGTTCATTGTTTTCTTTACGTGCTTATATTTTATTGTGATGTTGTTTGTTAATCCAAAATTTTGGGAAAATATTTTATTCAAAAAATTAAAGTCATCTGCTCATTTGAATAATCTGTTTGAAAGACTAAGACCGCTTCAATCGCTCAATAAGAAATATTCATTACAGATGACACTTATTTCACTATTATTTTATTCTTGTTTTATACTTCAGTACTCGCTGCTTGTAATAAGTTTCAGCGGCAACACGAATGTATTAAATTATCTTTGGGCTGGAAATCTAATAATGTTTGCGAAGACAATTATACCGCCGGTATCATTCGCTGAGCTTGGAATAAGGGAGGGAGCCTCAGTGTTCTTTCTTACTTACTTTGGAGAAACACAAGCAGTTGCCTTCAATGCTTCTATCTTCCTTTTTATGATTAATGTTTTATTACCTTCATTAGTTGGACTGATATTCTTCTTTAGAAAAAATGATTGATAAAATATTACTGATTGTATTTATTCTACTGTTGATCAATTATATCATCTTTCTCTTAAGAATATTCTCAGGATTGAAAAATCTAAAATCCTGTGATGTGCTCTTTATGCCGGAGGATTTTGTAACTGTTATTATTCCATTTCGAAATGAATCAGAAAATATTTTACGAAGCTTAAAAAGTCTTGAAGCACAAAATTATCCGAAAGAAAAATATGAAGTGTTATTTGTAAATGATTTTTCCCAAGATGATTCGCTTCAGAAAATTTTGTTTGCGCAAAAATCAGATAACATAAGAATTTTGAGTGTGCCTTCGGATTATTCTCGAAATGCTCATAAAAAAAGAGCAATCCGATTTGGAATACAAAATGCGAATGGGAAAATTATTGTAACTACAGATGCAGACTGTAATCATGATGCGGATTGGCTTAGATCATTACTTGCTTGTATGAAGGATGATGTTGGGTTCGTTTCTGGCCCAGTTGAATTTTATTCAAATGAAAGTTTCTTCAGTAAACTTCAAAAAATAGAATTTGCAGGATTAGTGATAACAGGAGCGGGTTTAATTGGCAGCGACAAACCAATTATTTGTAATGCAGCTAATATTGCATATCGTAAGAATGCTTTCGATCAAGTAAATGGTTTTAATGATCAGATGAATTTGTCATCGGGTGATGATGAATTGTTAATGCAAAAAATATGGAAAGAAACTAATTACAAAGTGAAGTTTTGTACTAATAAAAAAGCTATCGTTGAAACTTATCCTAACAGAACCGTAAAGCAATTCTATCAGCAAAGAAAACGGTGGGCGAGTAAAGGATTATTTTATGCTGACAAACTATTAATTGTAAAACTAATCTTGATTTATCTGTTTTATGTCAGTCTTATTTTGCAGTTAGTACTGGGAGTATTCTTTTGGGTCTATTTTGTTTTTTCTTTTGTAATTTCATTCTTCTTAAAGTCACTGTTAGAATTCTTGGTCTTGAAAAGAGGTTCAAATATTTTATTTGATAAATTTTTCTTAAAAACATTTCCGCTGGCTGAAATAATACACCTTCCATATATAATCATTGCCGGGATTAGTGGCGTTTTCGGGAATTTCGTCTGGAAGAATAGAACAGTTAAGCGTTAATAACTTCCGTTAAAGCGAATAAAAATTAATTCAGCCACGAAGACTGCTTACCCGATTATGACATTATCCTCGATTCATTCAGTGATATTTAAACTGTATAAATTCACTTAATCTTTGTCCATTCCATTATACAGAACTAAAAAAATACCTTTATATCTCATTGAATAAAACACTTTTATCATTGGCATATTCCTTGGAATAATCATCCTGAACAATTTATTAAAAGGAGTTCGTCATGAAAAAGTTAATGTTGATCGTTTTCGTAATAATAGCAGGTTTCACTTTTAGTCTGAATGCAGAACCTGCAGCTCGTGTAGGAGGATTCTTCTATACATCTTTGTCTCCCCACGGAACATGGATTGAGTTGAATACCGGAGTTGTAGTCTGGAGACCAAGGATCATCCGCAACGACTGGAGTCCTTATATGGAAGGTCAATGGATATGGACTGACGATGGTTGGTATTGGGATTCTTACGAGCCATTTGGACATATAGTTTATCACTACGGACGTTGGTACTATGATGACTATTATGGCTGGATATGGGTTCCTGACTATGAATGGTCACCTGCATGGGTTGAATGGAGATACGATGATGATTATATCGGTTGGGCTCCGCTATCACCTTATGCGACTTTCTCAATTAGCTTCGGAATTCATTTTTCGAATCATTGGGTTACTCCGTATCATCATTGGAATTTTGTACGATTCAATTATTTCTGTGATCCTTATCCTTATAGACATTTTGCTCCGCACAATATTAAGTACAGAATCTATAATCACACTGTTTACAGAACTAATTATAACTATACAAACGGAAGAATTAGAAATTACGGTGTCGATGTTGATTATGTTCGGGTTAGAAGTAAACAAGATATTAAGGTTCGGAACCTTCAGGTTGTAAGAGACCCAAGTGATCTTAGAAATAACAACGGAAGAAATGGTGATGTTCGCACTTTAATAGTTGACCGCGATGAGCTTAGAAAGGAAAACTTTAAAGATGTTGAAGTTACCAAATCAAAGGAACGAACTTCTCTTGAAACTTCGAAGATAGAGTTAAGCTCGGTAAAAGACAGAACAAATCTTAAAGAGAATAAAGATCGTAATACTGAAGTAACTATTAACAAAACCCGTGAAGACCAGGTCAATGTAAAAGAAGATAAAAACATTGATACAAAGAAAAATCAGGTTAAGGTTAATGAAGATAAATCTATCTTGAAAAATAAAAATGAGCGCAGTTCAACTGAATCATTAAATAAAAATAATAAGAATGAAAATATTAAAGTTGATAAGAGCAGAACTGAAAATCCTGTGAAGTTAGAAAAGAACAAAAGTGAAAATCTTCAGTTGAGAAAAGATGTAAGTAAGAATACTTCAAAAACAATCGACCAGAAAAAACAATCTGAAGTTACTTATGCCCCAAAGGTAAATTATCAGCCGAAGAATGAAGTTAAAGTAAATACTCAAACTCAGTACAAAAAAGAAAATACTTCTAATAACAGGACAAATTCTTTTGATAACAACAAAAATTATACGCCAAAGGTGCAGACACAAAAGACTAACACTCAGAAAACTTATACACAGAAGACTCAGGTTAACTCGAATAACCGGAACAACACTACAAAACAAGAGCGTAAAAAAAGGTAACGTACTTTCACATCATCCTCCTAATAAGCGGCATCGGGACAGTAACCGGTGCCGCTTTTATTTTTTAATTCGCCATTCTGTGAATAAATTTCATCTTAAAAATAAAAGACTATGAATAACAAAACTACCAAATTGTTTTATGTGCTTGGCGCTTTCTTTGTTGCTAACGCAATACTCGCTGAGTTTATCGGAGTTAAGATTTTTACATTAGAAGGAACACTCGGACTTGCACCGACTAATTTTACAATTTTTAATGTTGATGATTTATCTTTTAATCTTAGTGCGGGTGTCTTACTCTGGCCTGTAGTTTTTATTATGACGGATATCATTAATGAATACTTTGGGAAGAAGGGAGTTCGTTTTCTTTCATATACTGCAGCGATATTAATTGCTTATGCATTTTTAATGGTCTATTTTGCTATTCAACTTTCGCCGGCAGATTTCTGGATTGAACGCACTACTACAAACGGTGTTGTTAATATGGATTCAGCATTTAATACTATTTATGGACAGGGGTTATGGATTATCGTTGGATCATTGATCGCATTTCTCGTTGGACAATTAGTTGATGTTACTGTATTTCATTACGTTAAGTCAAAAACCGGTGAGGCGAAAATCTGGCTGAGAGCAACAGGCTCTACATTAGTCTCTCAGTTTATTGACAGCTTTGTTGTTTTGTTTATTGCTTTTTATATCGGAGCGGGGTGGGATATAAAATTAGTGCTTGCCATTGGAGTGGTAAACTATATGTATAAATTCACAGTAGCTATAGTGTTAACACCATTGCTGTATATCGTGCATAACATAATTGACAGATATTTAGGTGAAGAATTATCCAAAGAATTATTGGCAGAGGCAGTAAATGAAAAGTAGAAGAGGATATACAGAGCAATAGGAGTACAATAGGTGTATAATAGGAGCGAATGTGGAAAGTTTTAGCTTAGTATTTTGATTGAATTACAGCTAATTATGAATGCAAGTCAGTCAAGAAAAAGATGTAATTTCCTATTAATATATACTCTTTGAACCCACAATTTTGCCGTAATTAAAATAATTATTTCATCCCTCAACAAATGCCTGCTTTACTAAATGCTTTTGCTGCTGATTAGAAATCTTTGCTGAGCCTACAGCAGGGCTTGCACTTTCAGGTCTTCCTGCATATCGCAATTTTTGTCCCGTACTTAAGTCCTCAATTAATCTTGAAGCTAGAAAATTCCATGCTCCCATATTTTTAGGTTCTTCCTGAACCCATACCACATCCTTAGCTTTTGGGTATGAAGCGAATATCTTTTTAATTTCTTTCGATTTATAGGGATAGATTTGTTCAAGTCGAATTATAGTTGAATCATTTATTTCGTGATCTTTCCTGAATTTGGCTAAATCATAATAGACTTTACCGCTTGTAAGTATAATTCGTTTAATGATATTTTTATTAGTCACAGAATCTTCCTCAAGAATTTCGTGGAACTTTCCTTTTAGAAAATCTGATTTGGGAGACTTGGCTTCAGGGTGGCGCAGTAAACTTTTTGGCGTCATAATAATCAGCGGCTTATTTATATTCTGCCGGATATGTCTTCGAAGCAGATGGAAGTATTGCGCAGGTGTTGAAGCATTGCAGACATACATATTATCCTGCGCACATAGTATCAGAAATCTTTCAAGTCTTGCTGATGAATGTTCCGGTCCTTGACCTTCATAACCATGGGGGAGTAAAAGTACAAGGCTGTTTGGCAATTTCCATTTTTCATAGGAAGCAGCAATAAAATTATCAATTATAATTTGAGCGCCGTTCGCAAAGTCGCCAAATTGTGCTTCCCAAATTACAAGTGCAAGCGGATCGGCTGTACTAAATCCATATTCGAATCCAAGCACCGCCGCTTCAGATAGAAAACTGTCAAGTGCTTCAATCTGACTTTGGTCTTTACTGATATGATTTATAGGGAAGTATTCTTCGCCGGTAACAATGTCTGTAAGTGCAAGATGTCTTTGGCTGAATGTTCCTCTAACACTATCCTGTCCGCTTAATCTTATTGATGTTCCTTCGAGCAAGAGGCTGCCGAATGCTATTGATTCTGCTAATGCCCAATCTGCAAGTTCAGTTCCATCAAGAATTCCTTTTCTCTTGTTAAGAAATTTTTTCAGTTTTGAATGGCTGTTAAAATTCTGCGGGATAGTCGTAATACCTTCAATTATTGTTCGCAATGTATTTTCGGATATACTAGTGTCTTTAGTAATTTGTACATCTTCAACTTGCTGTTTTGGATAAGCAAGGGGGATGTCAGAATTGAATACACTGCTGCGTCTTTTAGTTTTTTCCAAAGCGTCATATAATTTTTTCTCAACTTCGCTTTTAATTTTTTCAACCTCGGAAAGGGAAAGAGCCGCTTCTTTTAACAGGTGCTCGCGATAGATACTTTGCACTGAAGGATGCTTTTTAATTTTTTCATAAAGAAGCGGTTGTGTAAAGCCGGGTTCATCTCCTTCGTTATGCCCGTGTCTTCTATATCCGAATAAATCTATTACAACATCTTTATTGAAAATCTGTCTATACTCGAGGGCTAACTTAGTCACCCATAATGCTGCCTCAACGTCATCACCGTTAACATGCAGTATAGGAGCTTGAATCATTTTAGCGACATCTGTCGCATAAACTGAAGAGCGAGCATCTTCGGGGGTGGTGGTAAATCCTATCTGATTATTTATAACGATATGAACAGTCCCGCCCGTTCTATATCCCGAAAGCTGTGACAAGTTTAAAGTCTCTGCACAAATACCCTGTCCGGCGAATGCTGCATCGCCATGAATCAGCAGGGGCATAATTTTTCTGTGGGTCTTGTTTTCACCAATATGATTTTGCTTCGCCCGAACAATACCCTCTACTACAGGATTTACCCATTCCAAATGACTTGGATTAGAAGCGACAGATACAGAAATATAATCGCCGTCAAGTGTCCGGAATTTACCCGAAGCACCAAGATGATATTTAACATCGCCCGATCCTTCAATAGAGTTTGGATCTTGTATATCTTCAAATTCAGAAAAGACCGACTCGAACGATTTCCCGATTATGTTTGTTAATACATTAAGCCTGCCGCGGTGAGCCATACCAAGCACTACTTCGGAGATACCACTTCTTTTTGCTTCATTTAAAAGTGCATCGAGTACAGGGATTAGTGTTTCAGAGCCTTCAAGCGAGAATCTTTTATGACCGATAAAATTTTTATGGACAAAGTGCTCAAAACTTTCAGCTTCAATTAATTTTTTAATAATGTTAATTTTAGTTTTTTTATCAAGCTTTGGCTTATTCATAACCGGTTCCATTTGATTCTGAAGCCAAATTTTTTCGGCAGGGTTCTGAATGTGCATGTACTCTACACCGATTTTATCGCAATAAGTTTTTTGAAGTATGTTCAGAATCTCGCGAAGCGTGGCTTTCTTCAATCCCGAAAACCCTCCGGTAATAAATTGTCTGTCGAGATCCCAGATGGTAAGATTAAAACTCGAAGGATCAAGCTCAGGATGGTATGGTATCTTAAATTTAAGCGGATCAAGATCTGCTACCAGGTGTCCGCGTACTCTGTAAAGATTTATAAGCTGTAATACCTTTGCCTGTTTTTCAATTTCTTCTGTATTAGAACTTGAATCAAAAATCCCCGGCTGATAATCAGTCTTCCACGAAAGCGGCTTCAGTGGGATTTGTAAAGCTTCAAAAATTTCTTCGTAAAAATTATCTTGACCCAGTAGTAATTCATTTATCTTTTTCAGGAATAAACCAGACTCAGCACCTTGAATAATTCTATGATCGTATGTGCTTGTTACAGTCATTACCTTACTTACACCAAGTGCTGAAATAGTGGAGGGGGACATAGCTTGATACTCTGGAGAATATTGTATTGCGCCAGTTGCTATTATCGCTCCCTGTCCAATCATCAGCCGCGGAATAGAAGCATTTGTTCCAAGAGTTCCGGGGTTTGTAAGTGTTATAGTTGTTCCAGTAAACTCTGATGGGTCAATAGTTCCTTTTCTCGAGCGTCGGACGATATCCTCGTATGCTTCGATGAACTGTTGGAAGTTTAGTCTATTTGCATTTTTAATATTGGGTACGAGTAAAGACCGAGTTCCATCTTTTCTTTCAACATCTATTGCAAGTCCAAGATTTACTTGCTTCCTTCTTATAAGGGTGGGTTTGCCGTTTATTATTGAAAAGGCATTGTTCAAAGAAGGATAATATGAAACAGATTTTAAAATCGCCCAGCTAATAAGATGCGTGTATGAAATCTTACTCAAATTTCTTTTAGCTAATGTTTGATTTATAACAGAACGGTTTTCTTCAAGCAGTTTTACGGGTATAGAGCGTTGAGATGTAGCTGCAGGAATGGTTAAACTGTTTGTCATGTTCTCTAGAATGCGAGCTGCGCTTCCGGCTATTACCTGTATTTCGTCTTGTTCAGAAGGTTGGGGATAATTAATATTCATATTTGCCGATAAAGCTCCTGATGTTGTCTTTGTTCCATCGTCCTTCGCTTTAACGATTCCGAAAAAATTTCTCCATTGTTCGGGTATTGATTGTGGATCTTCTTCGTATTGCTTATGGAGTGATTCAACAAACCATGTATTTGCGCCAAATTTTTCTAACTCTTCTTTTTGTTTTTTAGTAAGTTCGTTCGATTTCATTTTGTAATTTCGTGTTGAAAGAATTGATTATTTATAATTCAATTTATAAAAGAAATGAAAAAGTTCATAACCTTATTGCACTTTATGGGTTATAAATTTTTTGAAGTTGTATTCTTAATAATATTTTTTAATACAGATTTAAAGAGAACAATGATTGATCAAAATAAATTAGCAGCGTTAAGACAAAACTATTCGCTAAAAACTTTAGATGAAAAAAGCGTTGACATTAATCCATTCAAACAATTTTCAGTCTGGTTTAATGAAGTACTTGAAGCAGAAATCACCGAGCCAAATGCCATGATACTATCTACTTCGAACGCAGAATCAAAACCTGATTTACGCACAGTTTTGTTAAAAGGGTTTGATGAAAAGGGCTTCGTGTTTTATACAAATTATTTAAGTCAAAAGGCAAAGGCGCTAGATGAAAACCCGCAAGCGACTCTGCTTTTCTTCTGGAAGGAATTAGAACGGCAGGTAAGAATCTATGGAATGGTGAACCGAACTTCTTCAGCAGAATCTGACGAATATTTTAACTCCCGCCCTTATGAAAGTAGAATAGGTGCTTGGGTTTCTTTGCAGTCAAGTGTGGTGCCGGATAGAAAATATTTAGAAGATAAGTTTGTAGAACTCAAAAGCAAAATGAACGAACAAACTATTAAACGACCTGAATATTGGGGCGGGTTCAGAGTCATACCTTCTTATTTTGAGTTTTGGCAAGGCAGGGAGAATAGGCTGCACGATAGAATAATTTACGAATTACAAAGTGAAAGCTGGAAAATTTATCGCCTGTCTCCCTAATCACGCTTAACTTTTTTCTTTTCCCATATTTCCACAAATACAGTTCTTAAAAGAATGGCTGAAAGAATTATACCTCCCCCTAAAAGCGCATTAAAAGAGGGTCTTTCATTATAACCGATAAAGACCCAAATCGGATTAAGCAGAGGCTCAAGCAATGACATCACCGAAGCTTCAAACGCCTGTACGCGGTGCAAGCCATAACTGAAAATTGCATATGCGATTCCAATCTGAAATATTCCAAGAAATGAGACCATCAGCAAGTCGCTAACTAATAATTGTTCAATATCGAATAAAAATTGAAATGTAAAAACTGCCACAAGCATGTTGCCGTAAAAAATTGAGCTCAATTGAAACTCTTTTTTATTCACTCGGAGTCCTATAAACATTGCTGCAAAAGCTAAACCTGCGCCAAGCCCCGCAATGTTACCGTTCATTTGCCCCGGAGTTATTTCATCAACAAAAAATAAAACCATTCCAAGCGAACAAATTATAACTGTGATGATGTTTATTTTTTCATACTTAGTTTTATTCAATAGTGGTTCAATCAGGAAGACATAAATCGGAGCCGTGGATTGCAGAAAGATCGCATTGGCAGCCGTTGTTGACTTGGTCGAATAAACAAACAGAACAAGTACTGTCGCATAAAAGATAGCATTTACTACTGCTAATCCATTTAAATAAAAAACTTGTTTTTTAAATATCGCTGCGAAAACTAAAGCCGCAATAATGCATCTGAAAAATGACAATTGCATCGCTGAAAGTGAAATTAGTTTTACTAATAGTCCTCCCGAACTCCACAGCAGTGCGGTGAGTAATATTGCGACTAATCCTTTTTGATGATCTGAAAATTTTTCCATTGAGCTTTTTTTTTCAATTGTTGAACCCAAACTTAATCTTATTGTTGTTAAATTGTGATGGAAAATTATTTTACGAAAATAGTAATCAATCAAATAGAAACATTGAAAATCGGCATGAAGTATTTCTATAATCCACCATTAATCATCAAAAAAATCTTTAGTGATTTTATTTGGGAGACAAGCAATAGTCAGATTCTGCTGACGTTTGATGACGGTCCTAAAATTGAATCTACAGAAATTATTCTTGATATTCTAAAGGAACAAAACAAGCGGGCGGTGTTTTTTTGTGTAGGCAATAATGTTAAAAAAAATTCTGCGCTGGCAAAAAAAATAATTGAGGATGGACATATTATCGGCAATCATACTTTTAATCATTCAGTGCTGACAAGGCTTGATGATGCTTCCATTTCCGCTGAGATTGATTCAGTTAATCATTTACTAAATGATACTCTAAACTATAGCGTCAAGTATTTCAGACCGCCGCATGGTAAATTTGATCTTGGAATAAAAAGAATTTTGAAGCAAAAGAATATAATTAATGTGATGTGGTCTTTATTGACTTATGATTATAAAAATGATTTCAACATTGTGAAAAACTCAATTGATAAATATCTTAAAGCAAATTCGATAATCGTTCTTCATGACTCAATTAAATCAACTGCTATTATGAGGCTGACTCTCGATTACTTATTCGAAGCTGCTTATAAAAAAGGATATACAATCGGGGAACCGGAAGAATGCTTGAAACGTTAGAAACTTTATTCCTGATTTTTGTCTCGGGCTACTTTATTCAGTCTGTGATATTTTTCATTGGGGCAGCAAAAAAATTCCCGCAGAAGTCAGATGATGAACTTCCGACCGCCACAGTTATTGTTGCAGCAAGGAATGAAGAACAAAATGTCCTGCGCTGTTTAATTTCACTTGATAAGTTAATATATCCCGATGGTAAGCTTAGCATTATTTTAGTTGATGATAAATCAACTGATAAGACAGGAAGTATTATTGATGATTTTATTAAAGGCAAACCAAAGTTTCAAAAGATCGTTACTAAAAAAGAGATCGGCAAATTAAAAGGAAAAACAAACGCTTTAGCAAATGCACTTGAGTTGGCCACCGGTGAAATTATTCTCACCACAGATGCAGACTGTGAAGTAAATCCAAATTGGGCGAAGACTTTAGCTTCGTATTATGAAAAGGATGTAGCAGTTGTAAATGGTTTTACTTCACAAAAAGCTGTTTCCGGATTCAGCGGCATGCAGGCAATTGATTTTGTTTATCTTTTATTTGTTGCTTCGGGCACCATAAATCTTGGTCATCCGTTAAGCTGCATCGGAAATAATATGTCTTATCGCCGGAGTGCGTACTTTGAGGTAGGGGGATATGAAAATTTACCTTTCAGTGTAACTGAAGATTTCAATCTGCTTATTTCTATTTATAGATTAAAAAAATATAAAATCATTTTTCCTTTGAATGTAAACAGTCTTGTTGTGTCACTGGCATGCAAAGATTTTCGTACTTTATACAGGCAGAAGAAACGCTGGGGAGTAGGAGGCTTGCAGATACCGGCAAAAGGTTACATCGTTTTTTTCTTCGGATATTTTACGCAGCTTGGAATGCTCGCTCTTCCTTTTTTATTCACTCCTGTATGGTTATATTTGG